>NZ_JCANTD010000006.1:0-238024 GCF_059570675.1 Salinispora goodfellowii
CGCGCCGGTGTCTCCTCGTTTGGCATCAGCGGCACCAACGCCCACGTCATCCTCGAACAGGCACCCCCCACCGACACACCCACGGCCCACGCGCTCCCGACCGACACACCCACGGCCCACGCGTTCCCGACCGACGCACCCACGGCCGAGGGGCCTTCGACCGACGGGCTCCTGGCCGAGGCGCTCCCGGCCGACGGGCTCCTGGCCGAGGCGCCCCCCGTCGACGCACCCACGGCCGACGCCGCCCCGGTCGTCACGTCGCCCGTGCTGCCCTGGCTGTTGTCCGCCCGCTCGGCGGAGGCGTTGCGTGCCCAGGCCGACCTGGTCGCCGGCACCGGCGGCGCCGTCGACGTGGCCTACTCGCTGGCCACCACCCGCACGGCCTGGGAACGTCGGGCCGTCGTGGTCGCCGCGGCCGGGGACGACGCGATCCGCGCCCTGCGCGCCGTCGCCGAGGGAGCCGACTCCGCGGAACTGGTGCAGGGCTCCCCGTCCGCCGGCAAGCTGGCCATGCTCTTCACCGGACAGGGCGCCCAGCGCCTCGGCATGGGCCGCGAGTTGGCCGCGGCGTACCCGGCCTTCGCGGCGACATTCGCTGAGGTCTGTGGACACCTGGACGCGCAGCTCGACCGGCCGCTGCGGGAGGTGCTCTACACCGAACCCGACGTCGCCGACGCCGCGCTGCTCGACCAGACCGGCTACAGCCAGAGTGCGCTCTTCGCCATCGAGGTGGCACTGTTCCGCCTGCTCGACTCGTGGGGCATTCGGCCCGATCTGGTCGCCGGGCACTCGATCGGTGAGATCACCGCCGCCCACGTCGCCGGGGTGCTGTCGTTGCCCGACGCTGCCACCCTGGTCACCGCCCGGGGTCGGCTCATGCAGGGCATGCGCGAGGACGGCGCGATGGTGGCGGTCGAGGCGTCCGAGGCGGAGGTACGCCGGGAACTGGTCGGTCGGGAAGCGGAGTTGGGCATCGCGGCGGTCAACGGCCCGCTCTCGGTGGTGATCTCCGGCGATGAGGCCGCCGTCGGCGCGGCCGCCGACGGCTGGCGGGCGCGGGGCCGCCGGACCAAACGGCTGCGGGTCAGCCACGCGTTCCACTCGCCGCACATGGAGCCGATGCTGGCCGAGTTCCACCAGATCGTGGCCGGCCTGGCCTTTGCCCCGCCGAGGGTGCCGGTGGTGTCCAACCGCACCGGTCGGCTGGCCGACCCCGACGAGATCTGCACCCCCGAGTACTGGGTGCGGCACGTGCGGGAGGCGGTCCGGTTCAGCGACGGCATCGCCACCCTGCACGCCGCCGGCGTCACCACGTTCCTGGAGATTGGGCCGGACGCCGTGCTCACCACGATGGGTCGGGACTGCGTCACCGACATGGCGGACGCCACCCTGGTGCCGGTGTTGCGCAGTGGCCGGCAGGAGGCGGCTGCCCTGTTGACAGCCGTCGCCACGCTGCACACCCGGGGCGTCCCGGTCGACTGGCGGGCCTGGTTTGCGCCCACCGGGGCCCGGGTCACCGACCTGCCGACGTACCCTTTCCAGCGTCGCCGGCTCTGGCTGGACGCGCCGGCGGGCAGCGGGGGTGACGTGCCCGGCCTCGGCCAGCGCGCCGCCGCCCACCCGTTGCTCGGCGCGGTGATCGGGCTGGCCGGTGCCGACGGTACGGTGCTGACCGGTCGGCTGTCGTTGCGGACCCACCCGTGGCTGGCCGAACACGCCCTCGCCGGGACGGTGCTGCTGCCCGGCACGGCGTTCATCGAACTGGCCGTCCGGGCTGGAGACCAGGTCGGCTGCGGCCTGGTGGAGGAGCTGACGCTGGAGGCCCCGCTGATCGTCCCCGCGCAGGGCGGTGTGGATCTCCAGGTGGTGGTCGGGGTGCCCGACGAGGCGGGGCGCTGCCCGGTCACGGTGCACTCCCAGCCGGACGACCGCGTCCAGGGGTGGACCCGGCACGCCACCGGTGTGCTCGCCCCGGTGGCCGCCACCGTCCCCGCCGCGCCGGCCGGTAGCGCCTGGCCACCGGCCGGCGCCGTCTCGGTCGATCTCGACGGGCACTACGACCGGCTTGCCGACTCCGGCTACCACTACGGCCCGCTGTTCCAGGGGCTGCGGGCCGCCTGGCGTCGGGATGACGAGGTTTACGCCGAGGTGGCACTTCCGGAGGACGGCTGGTCCTCGGCCGAGCGGTTCAGTCTGCACCCGGCGCTGTTCGACGCGGTGCTGCACACTCTCGACCTGACAGGGACGGACCCGAGCGACGACGACCTGCTCCGGCTGCCGTTCGCCTGGCGAGGTGTTGCTCTGCACGCCACCGGGGCGGCGGCGCTCCGGGTACGGTTGCGCCGGATCGGGCCGGAGGAGGCATCCTTCGAGCTGTCCGACACCGCTGGCGCACCGGTCGCCTCGGTGGCCTCGCTGGCGGTCCGGCCGCTGGCCGCCGACCAGCTTGCCAGGGCGCGGACCGGCCATCGCTCGTCGTTGTACCAGGTGGCCTGGACCCCGGTGCCGGCCCCGGAGACCGCCACGAACGACGCGCCGGTGGTCCTCGGCGACGACGGCCTCGGCCTCGGGGCGCCCCGTCATCCGGACTTTGCGGCGCTCGCGGCGGACATCGAGCGGACCGGTGCCGCGCCACGGACCGTCGCCGTTGCTTGGCGTACCACGTCGGACTCGACCGTGGCGGCGGCGACCGAGGCGCTCGCCCTCGTGCAGGGGTGGCTCGCCGACGAGCGGTTCGCCAACAGCCGGCTGGCGGTGGTAACCACTCGTGCGGTCGCCACCGCCGACGGCGAGGACGTGCCCCGACCGGTGGACGCCACCATCTGGGGTCTGGTCCGGGCCGCGCAGGAGGAGAACCCGGGCCGGTTGGCCCTGGTAGACCTGGACGGGGCGGACCCGGCCGGGCTGCAGGCGGCGCTGGCCGTTGACGCCGAGCCGCAGCTGGTGGTGCGCCGGGCGGAGCTGTTCGCGCCCCGGCTCGCACCGCTGCCGGTGCCCGACGGCGAACTGCCGGTCGATCCGGACTCGGAGGGCACGGTGCTGGTCACCGGTGGTACCGGAGGGCTGGGCCGGCTGGTCGCCGAGCACCTGGTCACCCGGCACGGCGTACGGCGACTGCTGCTGGCCAGCAGGCGGGGCCCGGCGGCCCCGGGAGTGGAGGAGCTGGTCGCCCGCCTGGCGGCGGCCGGTGCCCAGGCCACTGTGGTGGCCTGTGATGTGGCCGACCGGGCGGCGGTGGCAGCCCTGCTCGAGCGGGTGCCCACCGAGTACCCGCTGGTCGGGGTGATCCACGCGGCGGGTGTGCTGGACGACGGGCTGGTGGCCACGTTGACGCCCGAGCGGACGGCGGCGGTGCTGGCCCCCAAGGCGGAGGCCGCCCGTCACCTGCACGAGCTCACCCTGGATCGGTCGCTGCGCTGGTTCGTACTGTTCTCGTCGGTGGCGGCCACTCTCGGCGGTGCCGGTCAGGCCAGCTACACCGCTGCGAACGCCTACCTGGACGCCCTGGCCCAGCACCGGCGGGCGCACGGGCTCGCCGGCATCTCACTGGCCTGGGGCTTGTGGGCCGAGCCGGGTAGCGGGATGACCGGCCACCTCGGCGAGGTGGACCTGCGCCGGATGGCCCGATCCGGGGTGTCCGCACTGTCCACCGGGGACGCGTTGGCGCTGTTCGATGCGACCGTCCAGGCAGGACCGGCGCTGGCCCTGCCGGTCCGGCTCGACCTGGCCGCGGTTCGGGCGCGAGGGGAGGGCGTGCCGCCGCTGCTGCGCGGCCTGGCCCCCGCCCCGGCCCGGCGGCCGGCGGCCGGTGCCGCCGGCCCGGCGGCCGGGGAGCGGTCACTGGCCGACCGGCTGTCCGGTTTGGCGCGGGACGACGCGGACCGGATGGTCGCCGAACTGGTCTGCGCCCGTGCTGCCGAGGTGTTGGGGCATGACCGCCGGCAGGTGATCGACCCGGACAAGGGCTTTCTGGAACTGGGCTTCGACTCGCTCGCGGCTCTGGAATTCCGGAACAGCCTCGGGGCGGCCACCGGGCTACGCCTACCGGCGACGCTCATTTACGATTATCCCAGTCCGGCGGCGGTGGCCCGCTTCGTCCGGTCGGAGTTGACCGGTGTCCTGGGGGGCACCCCGTCGTTGGAGGCCGAGTTGGCCCGGCTTGAGGCGTTGATGGACGACACCGTGCCGGACGAGGGGGAGCGGGGCCGGATCACCGTCCGGCTCCAGGCGCTGATGTCTCGGTGGAACGCCACCTACGGCGCGGCCGGTGCGGAGCCGGCCGACGGGGACGTGACGTCGGCCACTGCGGACGAGTTGTTCGAGATCCTCGACGACGAACTGCAGGGGTCGGACTGACCGTCCGATCCCGGGATCCGAGGCTGTTGGCGCCTACGGGTGGTCGGCAGACCTCGGGTCTCCCTCCTGCCGATGGGTGGGCTTTGGTCCACCTCCGGCGTGGGTCCATGACCGTATCGCGTAACCGTTCGACATCATACGGTAGTGACCAGGCTTGGTGACGTTAGCCGGTGGCCACCACCAGGGTGGACGCGGGAGAGGCAGGGAGGATGCGGGTGCGACTCGAAGAGGGGATCGTGGCCAAAGTCACCCGAAACGGACAGCTTGAGCTTGTCTCCGAACGGAGCGGGTTGCGATACCGGTTCGGCGCGACCGCCGCCGCGATGTGGATCGCGCTGCAGCAGCAGGGCGGCTCGCTGGAGCGGGCGGCCGGCGTCCTGGCCTGGCAATGGTCGGCCGATCCGGCGGCCACCCGACGGGACTTCGACGTCTGGCTGGAGGATATGCTCCGCGCCGGTCTGGTCCGGGTGGAGTGACACGGTGGCACCAGGCGGATCGGCGCTGGGGTGCCCCCTATCGAGCCCCCAGCCCCTGTGCCGGGAAGGTCGTCTGGTCTGGGCGGGACGGAATCCCTGTCCGGTGGGCGGCGTCAGGCGCTGGCGGTGTGGTTGACCGCACTGATGATCAGCCGGAGCGCCTCGGCGAGCTCCTCGCCGGACGGGGCGGCCTCGGGGTCGAGCAGCCGCTGCACCGTCAGCCCCGTCATCAGTGCTAGCAGGAACGAGCCGACAGCCTTGCGGGTCTTGTCAGCGACGTCCTTGCCGCCGTCGCGGATGACGAAGGCGGCCAGGGACGGGCGGGCGCGGGCGTAGCTCTCCGCCAGTTGCTCCCGCAGCTCCGGCAGGCGCTCGGCCAGCGCGAACGCCTCGATCCCGGCGACCCAGAGCGGCCGTTGCGTGGCGAACGACTCGACCAGGCCGGTCCACATCGATTCCAGTCGGTCCATCAGGTCGGGCTGGGTGCCGTCGCGCAGCACCCGGTCAATCTCGATGCCCCACTCCTCGAATGCCTGCACCAGCGCTGCGGTCAGCAGCGCCTCCTTGGAGCCGAAGTGGTAGCCGATCGACGCCAGGTTGGTGTCCGAAGCGGCGACGATGTCGCGGGCGGTGGTGTGCGTGTAGCCGCGTTCGTAGAGGCAGTTCCTGGCCCCTACCAGCAGGCGTTCCCGATGACCCACGGGCGTCACCCTACTTGGAACCACCCCCTTATTCACCCCACCATATCTATACGCCCGTATAAAACTCGGGGTAGTTTTCGGTCATGGCTAGAGCGCAGGCAAAGGCTGGCCGCCGCGAGTGGACCGGTCTCGCGGTACTCGTCATGGTGACACTGATCATCAGCATGGACATGACCGTGCTGTCGTACGCTCTGCCGTTCATCACGGCGGACCTTGAGCCGACCAGTAGCCAACTCCTCTGGATCACCGACGTCTACGCCTTCGTACTGGCGGGCCTGTTGATTCCGATGGGGACGCTGGGGGACCGGATCGGGCGCCGCCGGCTGCTGATGATCGGCGCGGCGGTGTTTGGTGTGGCGTCCGTGGCGACGGCCCTCTCCACCAGCCCCGGCATGCTGATCGGTACCCGGGCGGTGATGGGCGCCGCCGGTGCGACGCTCATGCCGTCGACCATGTCGTTGATCCGCAACATGTTCCACGACGAGAACGAGCGTCGGGCCGCGATCGGGGTCTGGGCGGCCGGCTTCTCCGCCGGTGGGGTCATCGGCCTGGTGGCCGGCGGCGCCCTGCTCCAGTACTTCTCCTGGGGCGCAGTCTTCGAGATCAACGTACCGATCATGCTGCTCCTGCTGATCCTGGCACCGTTGCTGCTGCCCGAGTTCCGCAACGCGGCCGTCGGGCGGCCCGATCTGCTGAGCACGGTCCTGGCGTTCGTCGCGGTGCTGCCCATGATCTGGGGTGTCAAGCAGTTCGCCGAGGACGGCATCGACTGGCCGCCGGTGGCCGGTGTGGCCGCCGGACTGATCTTCCTGGCCGTCTTCGTACTGCGGCAGCGGCGCCTCACCGACCCGGTGATCGATGTCCGGCTGTTCCGGGCGCCGGCGTTCAGCGCGGCGGTGGTGATGAATGTGCTCGCCAACTTCGCGCTGGTCGGGTTCATGTTCTTCATCAGCCAGTATCTCCAGCTGGTGCTCGGGCTGCGCCCGTTCACTGCCGGCCTGTGGTCACTGCCGGCCGCCGGTGCGGCGGGCATCGGCGCGGCCGTGCTGGCCCCGATGCTCGCCCAGCGCTTCAAGCGCGCCTACGTCGCCGCCGGTGGCCTCCTGGTGGCGACCGGCGGTTGCGTGGTGCTCGCCCAGGTCGGCGACGAGTCGGGCCTGGCCCCCGCGGTGCTCGGCCAGGCGTTGATGGCGGGTGGCGTCGCCATGGTGCTGACGCTGAGCGCCGAGCTGATCGTCTCGACCGCGCCCCCGGAGCGGGCCGGCGCCGCTGCGGGACTCTCCGAGACCGGCAGCCAGTTCGGTGCGGCGCTCGGCGTCGCGATCCTCGGCAGCATTGGCGCGTACGTCTACCGGCGGGAACTCTCCGGCGACGCACCGGACGGGGTGCCATCGGAGGCATGGGCCGCCGCCCGGGAGACTCTGGGCGGCGCGGTGGTGGAGAGCCGGACGCTCTCCACCACCGCAGCGGAAACCCTGGTGACGCTGGCGCGGGCGGCCTTCACCGACGAGTTGCGGGTCGCCGCGATCGTCTCGGCCGGCATCCTGCTGGTGACGGCGTTCCTGGCGGCCGTGCTGCTGCGCAACGTGGGCGTATCGGTGCCCGGGCCGGGCCCGTCCGACGGGTCCGGCGACCCGACCCCCTCGACGGCCGACGGCGCGACCCATGTCGAGGGACCCGTGGCCGCCGGCGATGCCACCCCGGTTGACGCCGAACCGACAGCGGCCTACGCCCTGCCGGCCGAGGCGGCCGCCGACGCTGAGCCGGGCCCGGCGGTCCAGATCGGTCCGGAGCCGCCAGCGGCCCCGTCACCACCCGGCCGGCCCACCCGGCGGGCGGACCGCACCGGCCCGGTCGGGCGGTGACGTTCCCGCTTCCCGCGGCAATATCAACCCTTGCGCCGGGCTCCGCAACTGGCAGCAGTGGTGGGGCTAGGGGGTCCGGTGCTGCGATAGGGGTTGTCCCGATATTCCGGGCGTTTCTACGCTCTCTCCATCAGGGACACCCCCATGCGACGGTGCCGCTTGGCATGCCGACCGGTCCGCCCGGCAGGGAGCGATGATGACGATCAGGATACGGCGCGGTTCGTACGGACGCGCGATGCGCTCGGCGTACCGCTGGTCGTCCTGTTCAGCGTCCCCGGGTACCCGCCCGGTGGCAAGGAGAGGTGGTCCGGTGCGGGAACGTCTAGCTTCAGATGTCCCGCGGTGGAGGTACCCGCAGCCTCGATCCGTAAGGGACCAGTGATGACGGCAACCCTCGAGAACGACCTTTGGGTGCGGCGGTTCCATCCGGCGCCGTTCAGCGCGACCCGGCTGGTGGCACTGCCGCATGCTGGTGGTTCGGCCAGTTACCTGTTTCCGGTCTCCAAGGCCCTGTCGCCCACCGTTGACGTGCTGGCGATCCAGTACCCGGGCCGGCAGGACCGCCGGCATGAGCCGGTGCTGGATTCGGTAGCCGACCTGGCTGACGGGGTGTTCAACGCGCTGCGGCCGTGGCTGGACCGGCCGGTGGCGCTCTTTGGCCACAGCATGGGTGCGGTGCTCGCCTATGAGGTGGGGCTGCGGCTGCAACTGCGGACGGGCCGGCCGCCGCTGCGACTGTTCGCCTCCGGTCGTCGGGCCCCGTCCCGGATTCGTGATGAGCGGTACGTGCACACCCGGGACGATGCCGGGGTACTGCGGGAGCTGGCCAGGCTGAGCGGCTCGGATCCGCGGGTGTTGGGCGATCCGGAGCTGCTGCCGATGATCCTGCCCGCGGTGCGGGGGGACTACAAGGCGGTGGAGACCTACCGGGCCGACCCGGACCAACGGCTGGATGCCCCGATCACCGTGCTCACCGGCGACGCCGACCCGATGACCACCCTGGACGAGGCACACGACTGGTGTCGGCACACCACCGGTGAGTGCGACGTCCAGGTGTACCCCGGCGGGCACTTCTATCTCAACGACCATGCCGGCGACGTGATCCGGCTGATCCAGGTCGAGCTGGAGCGGCTGTTGCCCAGCGAACCGAGCGGGTAGCCGGGACGACGGTGACAGGGGGACGCCGGTAACCGGTGTGCCCCGGCTACCGTGCGGCCAATCGGCGATCTTCGTGGGCATGTTCCCGTGGTAGACGATGACCCGCGAGGTGTCGTCGTTGTGGCTGTCACAGTTTCCCAGGTGTGCCATTGAACTGTCGTTACTGTTCATCTTTTGTATGTCTGTCCAGGCGTAGGAGACCCCCACCCCTCGGTGGGCAGCTGAATTTAAGCGGCTAGCCAACTTGCGGCCACTTCCTGGCTCCGGGAGTAGTATTTGTGACACCTTTGTCGCCAGGCCAGCACGGCTGATCAGCGCCGGAATTGATTTGTAATAGTGCTGTCTTCCCCGGCGCCTGGCCGGCCAGGACGGACACGCTCCATTTGCGACCCGCCCGAGGTGGCCTGCCCGATCGCCTGCGGGGTGAGGTTCCCTGACCCCCGGGGTGTCCGGCCGGCCGGATCAGGGTGGCCGGGAGGTTGCGGAGGCCGGCCATCGGGTGGGTGACGACTGGCGCTGTGTCGTGGTGCTGGCGGAGACCGCTGTACGTCCACTCTGGTCGGGCCACCGAGTTGCGGATACTCTCGCGGTACCGGGCTGGTGTGCACCCCGTCGGCGGGTACGACGAGCCGGGCGGCCTGCCCCGCACCGACGACGTTCTCTACCCGGTCCGTGCGATCTCGGCGCTCTACCGCGGTTGCCCAGGCCAGCCGACGCAACGTGTCGAGTCCTTGGTTCGTGGTTGATGACTGGCGTGGGAGCTTGTCGTCTACTGAGGAGGAGCCGCTTGTTCACCACTCCTGCGCTGCCTCGCAGGTGGTGCCTCAACAAGCCGAGCCAAGGTCAACCAAACCTTACTTCTGCCGTGGCGTGATATTCGGTGACGAAGTATCACCATCCCCTTCCAACTTGTACGCGTGTCTAGGTATGCTGTGGTCGCCGCTGAGGCGCGATGAAAGCGTCAACCTAATTGACGATCATCATTGCAAGTCACGGTTTTCGGGCTGACCTGCCCAGTGGTCGGGTGGGGCTCGGCGGACCGCATGGCATCGAGCCGACCCTTCTCGTCGGGGCCTGTCCCGGTAGGCGGCAGCGCTCCGTTCGATGCGTCATCGCTGACATAGGGAGACGGGTGGAACTCGTAGAGAGAAGCCGCGAGCTCGACATCTTGCGGGACCTTTACGCCGGAAGCGCCACGGGTAAGGGACGGGTCGTGCTGATCAGTGGTCCCGGTGCCACGGGCAAGACCGAGCTACTGCGGGCCACAGCTGATCATGTCGACACCGCGGGTGGGCTGGTGCTGAGCGCCACCTGCTCGCGGGCGGAGCAGATGCTGCCGGCCGCCGTGATGGGACAGCTGTTCAACAGCGTGCCGCTGCCGACCGAGGTGATGCGAGGCGTCGGCGCGTTCTTGGACCTCGGGGCCGCCGCGACCGAGGGTGACGCTGACATCAGGGCCGTGCAGGTGATGTGTGCCAAACTGCTCGACATCGCCCGGGACCGGCCGCTCGTCCTGCTCGTCGACGACGTTGAGTTCGCCGACAGGACCACCCTGCAGACCCTGCTCTACCTGCAGCGCCGGCTCACCGCAGCGCAGATTCTGGTGGTCCTCACCGAGTCGCCACAACCGCAGCCGGTCAACCCTGAGTTCCGCGCCGAGCTGACCCGGCAGGCATGCTTCCACACCATCCAACTGTCGCCGCTGTCCGAGGCGGGAGTCGCCGAGGTGCTCCGTGGCTGGACCGACGACGAGACGGCCCTGGCGCAGGCACCGGCGTACCACCGGATCAGCGGCGGCAACCCGCTGCTGCTGCACGCGCTCGGCGAGGACCGGCGTGCCGCCGGGCCGACCGACGCCACCGAAGCGATCGTCGGCGACCAGTTCCGCCAGGCAGTCCTGGCATGCCTGCGGCGATGGGACCCGGCGATCCTGGAGATGGCTCACGGGCTGGCCCTACTCGACGACTTCGCCACCCCGGCACTGCTGGCCCGACTACTCAACACCAAGCCGGCCCGGGTCCAGTGGGTGCTCAACGCGCTCACCCTGTCCGGCCTGCTGGAGGCGGGGCGGTTCCGGCACCCGGCGGCGTGCGCGGCGGTGCTGCACGACCTGGACCCGGACACGCTGTCCGAGATGCACGCCCGCGCGGCGGCGCTACTGCACTCCGAGGGTGCCCCGGTTCCGGCGATCGGGGGCCACCTGCTCGCCGCCGGGGGTCTGACCGAGCCGTGGGCGGTTGCTCTCCTCCAGGACTCGGCGACGCACGCGCTCGCCGAGGACCGGGTCGACGACGCGGTCGAGTCGCTCAAGCTGGCCCACGCGATGTGCGACGACGCACCCCGTCGGGCAGCACTGACCGCAATGCTGGCCGACTGCCAGTGGCGGGTCAGCCCGGCGGCGGTGAGCCAGCACCTCCAGCCCCAGCGCGACGCCCTGCGGGCTGGGCACCTCTCCGATCGGCACGCAGCCGCGCTGCTGCGCTACCAGCTCTGGCACGGCTGCCTCGAGGAAGCCCAGGAGACCTTACGGCACCTGCGGGACGCCCGACACCAACTGGACGCCGCGACCGCCGCCGAGTTGGACGGGTCCGCCGAATGGCTGCGGCTGCACTTCCCGGTCGCCTTCGCGGGGCTCGACGCCGCCTCCGGCACCACGGCGACGACGACGCCGGTCCGCGCCATGTCCCGCCCGGACGGCTCGTTCGGGTGGGTCACCCCGTCCCTGACCACCGTGCTCACCGAAGGGGTGACCGACGAGGCGATCGCCCGAGCCGAGCAGGTGCTCGGCAGCCACATGCTGGTTGATGTCGGTCCGGAGCCGGCGCTGTGTGCGTTGCAGACGCTGGTCTACGCCGACCGGATGGACCAGGCGGTGCACTGGTGCGACGCACTCGGCGCGGAGACCGGTTCCCGGGGCGCCACCTGGCACGCCATCCTGTCCGACGTCCGGTCGCACATCGCACTCCGGCAGGGTGACCTGCCGCTCGGCGAGCGGTTCGCCCACGAGGCCCTGGACGCGATGTCGCCGCACAACTGGGGCGTCGCGATCGGTTCACCGCTGTCCAACATGCTGCTCGCCAAGATCGGCCTGGACAAGCTCGATGAGGCCAAGGCCCTGCTCAGGCACGTTATCCCGGACGCGATGCGGGACACCTGGTTCTGGCCGCTGTATCTGCGGGCCCGGGGCCATCTGCACCTGGCCGGGAGACGGGTGTACGCCGCGCTCGCCGACTTTGAGACCTGCGGGCATCTGGCCACCCAGTGGGGGATGGACCTGCCGACCCTGCTGCCCTGGCGGGGCGACCTGGCCCAGGTCTACCTGCGCTCCGGCCGGCCCGACATGGCGCGGAAGATGGTGACCGAGCAACTCTCCCGGCCCGGTGCCCAGAACATTCGCACCAGGGGCATCTCGCTGCGGCTGCTCGGCTCATCGCTGGATGTCAAGCAGCGGGTCAACACCCTGCGCCAGGCGGCCAACCTGCTCCAGGAGTCTGGTGACCGGTTCCAGCTCGCCCTGGCCCTCGCCGCCCTCAGCAGAGCCCACTACGGCCGGGGGGAGTTCAACACCTCACGGGTGGTGGCGCGCAGCGCCACCCAACTCGCCAAGGACATCCAGGCGCAGGCGCTGTGCCGCCGGCTGCTGCCCAGCGGCGACGCGGCCGGGGGCGACGAGGCGGACGCTGGCCCGGAGCACGAGGAGATGTCCCGACTCAGCGACGCCGAGCAGCGGGTCGCGACCCTGGCCGCGCTCGGCCACACCAACCGGGAGATCGGCAAGAAGCTGTACATCACAGTGAGCACCGTCGAGCAGCACCTCACCCGGGTCTATCGGAAGCTGAACGTCCGGCGCCGAACCGAACTGTCGCTGGGGCTGCCGATGGACTCCGCTGGGGCCGGGTTGCTGGCGGTGGCGTCGAGCGGCGCGGAGCAGCCCTGGTCGCAGTGGGAGTCGGCGGCGGTGCAGGCGAGCTGACCCGGTGTGGTCGACCCGAGTAGGTGGGCCTAGGCCCACCAATTCGGGTCATTAGCTCCATAGAATGGCGCCTGCTCGATTTATACCGTGAATATGTACCCACCGCCGTTCGGCGACTTCTTCTGCGGGGAGCATGAGGTGAACAGGAACAAGGACCAGCGGACCTCGGTTCACGGCGCGAATGCTGTGTGGCTGGACGACGTGCGTAAGGCGTACGGGCGTGGTGGGAACCGGGTTGAGGCACTGCGCGGCGTGACGATGAGCTTTTCGCGGGGTAGCTTCACGGCGGTGATGGGGCCCTCGGGCTCTGGCAAGAGCACCTTCCTGCACTGTGCGGCGGGGCTTGACGTGCCCTCGTCCGGGTCGGTGGTGCTGGACGGCAAGGAACTCAACGGGATGGATGAGAACCAGCTCACCCGGCTGCGCCGGGAGCGGGTCGGTTTCATTTTCCAGGCGTTCAACCTGATGCCGGCGCTGAACGTCGAGCAGAACGTGGGTTTGCCGTTTCGGCTGGCCGGCCGGCGGCCAGATCGCTCCTCCGTGGTGGAGGTGCTGGGTCGGGTGGGGCTGGCCGAGCGACGCAAGCACCTTCCGAGTGAGCTCTCCGGCGGTCAGCAGCAGCGGGTCGCGATCGCGCGTGCGCTCATCATGCGGCCGGCGGTTATCTTCGCCGACGAGCCGACCGGCGCGCTGGACACCCAGACCAGCAGTGAGGTGTTGCAGTTGCTCCGAGAGACCGCGGCGAGCGGCCAGACGATCATTATGGTGACCCACGATCCGGTTGCCGCCTCCGCTGCGGACCGGGTGTTGTTCCTTGCCGACGGGCAGTTCGTCGGTGAGCTGGAGGCTCCGACCGCCGATGTGGTGGCGGAGCGGATGACGCACCTGACCGCATGGCAGCAGGGCCGCGCGCCGCAGTCCACCGGCCGGGGCGGGTTCTGATGATGTACCTCGCGTGGCGCACCCTGCGCTACCGCAGGCTCGCGTTCATGGCGACCTTCCTCGCGGTCTTCTTCGGCGTGGCGCTGATTGTCGCCAGTGGCGGGTTGATGGAGACCGGTGTCCGGTTGGCGGTCCCGCCGCAGCGGCTCGCGGCGGCCGACGTCGTGGTCAGTGGCAAGCAGACCTATGGCGTGCCCAAGGAGGACCCGCAGGACACCAAGAACATCAAGTCGGTCCCGCTGGCCGAGCGGTACTGGATCGACCCGGCGTTGGTCAGCAAGATCCAGGAGGTGCCCGGAGTCGAACGGGCCATCGCTGAGTCGTCCTTCACCGCCACCGTCGTCCGCGACGGGGCACCGATGATCGTCGGGACCGGGTCGCTGGGCCACACCTGGGAGTCGGCCGAGCTCGGGCCGTACCAGCTGGACGGGAGGCCACCCACCCAGGCTGGCCAGGTTGTCCTGGACCGGGGGGTGGCGCGGCTTGCGCAGGTCGGAGTCGGTGACCGGGTTGACATCGTCGTCGGTGGCGTCACCTCCTCCTTCCAGGTGACCGGCATCGCCGCCCCGCCGGGCGAGACGAGCCAGTCCGCGCTCTTCTTCTCCGGCGACGACGAGCGGCGGCTCAACCCGCACGCCGGCAGCGCCGACGCGATCGGTGTGCTGGCGAAGCCCGGCACCGACGTGGCGGATCTACGCGGCCGGATCGAACAGACCCTCGCCGACCGTAAGCTGGTGGTCCTCACCGGCGACGACCGCGGGGTGGCCGAGTTCCCCGAGGCGGTCGGCGGGCAGGCGCAGCTCATCCCACTCGCCGGCGTCTTCGGCGGGATGACGGTCTTCGTGGCGATCTTCGTTATCGCCAGCACTCTGGGCCTGTCGGTGCAGCAGCGGCAGAAGGAAGTCGCCCTGCTGCGCTCCATCGGCGCGACGCCGCGGCAGATCCGCACCATGGTGCGCCGCGAGGCGCTCGTGGTCGCGGCCGGTGCGGCGATCCTCGGCTGCGTCCCGGGGGTGTTCCTGGGTCCGTTGCTCTACCGCCTGGTCTCGGCGGCCGGGGTCATCTCGCCGGTGGTCGAGTTCCATCAGGGCTTCATTCCCTACCTTGCCGCGCCCGCCATCGGGATCTTCGCCGCGCTGGTGGCCGCCTACGTCGCCGGTCGACGCCCCTCCAAGATTCGCCCAACCGCTGGCATCGCCGAGGCGGCCCTGCAGCGCAGGTGGGTCAGCTGGCCCCGGGTGCTGTTCTCCCTCCTCTTCTTCGCCGGCGGATTCGCGTTGATCCTGGTGACGGCGATCGCGATGGAGGGGCCGGTGGCCTCGGCCACCGCCGGGCCGGCGGTGATGTGCTGGGCGATCTCGATCGCATTGATCAGCCCGGGGCTGACCCGGCTCCTCGCGGCCGTACTGAGCCTGCCGGTGCGGGCGTTCTTCGGGCTCGCCGGCTACCTCGGTACGATCAACGTGCGAACGCGGGCGGTCCGGGTGGCCGCTGCGGTCACCCCGATCATGCTGGCGGTGGCGCTGGCGGTGGCCAACTTCTACCTCCAGACCACCCAGAACGAGGCCGCCGAGCGCTACTACTCCGAGAACCTCCGCGCCGACGTGGTGCTCAGCTCCACCACCGGTGGCTTCCCCACCGACACCGTCGAGGCGATCCGCTCCGCGCCCGGCGTCGAGGCAGCGTCGGCGTACGTCACCAGCGCCGGCTGGATCAACAAGCCGTACGACGGGTCGCACGTCGAGTCACCCTGGCCGTTGCAGGGCGTGAGCGGTGCCAGCGCCGCCACCATCACCGGCGTCCGGACCACCGCCGGGAACCTGGATGACCTCACCGGCGACGCGGTGGCGCTGCCCGAGGTCGCCGGGAAGAACCTCAACATCGGTGTCGGCGACCAGATCACCCTACGGCTCGGCGACCGGTCGGCGGTGGACCTGCGGGTGGTGGCGCTCTACCCGGCCAAGGAGGGGTTCGAGACGATCCTGCTCCCCGCCGACCTGCTCGCCGCACACAGCACCACCGGACTGTCCCGACAGGTCCTCGTCACCGCCGAGCCCGGCACCGACCGGGAAACATTGGTGGCCAATCTGCGGGAGGAGATCGCCGGCCACCCCGGCACCATGATCGAGGGACACGAGGCGATCACCACCTTCGCCGAACGCACCAAGACCCTGGCGTGGGTCAACTACATGCTCGTCGCGTTGGTCGCCGGCTACACCTTGATCTCGGTGGCGAACACCCTGATCGTGGCGACCGCCGGTCGCCGCCGGGAGCTGGGCATGCAGCGCCTCATCGGCGCCACCCGGCGGCAGTCCCTGCTGATGCTCAGCGTGGAGGCGGGCACGGTCACCGTCATCGGGGTGGTGCTCGGCACCATCGCCTCCATCGCCACCCTGCTGCCGTTCAGCATCGTGGTGCTGGGGCGACCGGTACCCTCCGGGCCACTCTGGATCTACCTGGCCGTGGTGGCGGGCGCGGCGGTGCTCGCCTTCGCCGCCACCCTACTGCCCGGACGCCGGGTGATGCTCGCCCGGCCCGCGGAAGCCGCCGTCGCCGTGGAGTAGCGAGCAGCGCAAACGACCAGTGGTGCCCCGACGGCCCGACCCGGGCACCACTACCTGCCGTCGTCGTCGGCAGGGCCGCCCGAGGCCCGGTCCGGCGTGCCGTCAAGAAACGTCGACGCGGGTGCTGTTGAGGTAGGTCAGCACGGCCAGCACACGGCGGTTGCTGTCGTCCGCCGGTGCCAGATCGAGCTTCGCGAAGATGCTGGTCGTGTATTTGGCGACCGCGCCCTGACTGACGACGAGGCGCTGGGCAATGGCCGTGTTGGAGCATCCCTCGGCCATCAGCTCCAACACCTCCCGCTCGCGCGGGGTCAGCATCGACAGTGGTTCCCGGCGGGACCGGACGGCCAGCAGCTGCGAGATCACCTGCGGGTCCATCGCGGTGCCACCGTCGGCGACCCGTCGAATGGCGTCCACGAACTGGTCGCTGTTGAGCACTCGGTCCTTCAGCAGGTAGCCGATGCCACCGCTGGCGTCGGCGAGTAGCTCCTTGGCATACAACTGCTCGACGTGCTGGGAGAGCACCAGGATGGGGAGCCCGGGGCAGCGGCGCCGAGCCTCCAGCGCAGCCTGGAGACCCTCGTCGGTGAACGTCGGCGGTAGCCGCACATCAACCACCGCTACCTCCGGGCGCAGGGTCACCAGCGCATCGAGCAGGGCCGGACCACTGTCAACCGCAGCGACGATTTCGAAGTCGTACGATTCGAGGAGCTGGACCATGCCCTGTCTCAGTAGGAAGAGGTCCTCGGCGAGTACAACGCGCACGGCAGCTCCAGGGTTGCGATGGTCGGCCCACCTTCGGGACTGCTGAGGACGAACGTTCCATCGAACGTAGCACAACGCCGTTCGATGCCCCGGATGCCGGTGCCGCTGCCGGCATCCACGCCGCCCTGGCCGTTGTCGACTACCACCGCGCGCAGGGCACCGTCCTGATGGCGCAGGTCGATACTCGCCCGGTCGGCGTTGGCGTGCTTGACGATGTTGGTCAACAGTTCGGAGATGGCGAAATAGACGGCTGACTCCGCCGGCGCGGCCAACCGACCGGGCACGTCGGCGGTGACGGCGACGTCGATCGGGCTTTCCAACGCGATCGCGTGGACGGCGTCCGCCAAGCCGCGTTCGGCGAGCACCGGCGGGTGGATGCCGCGAATCAGGCAGCGCAACTCCTCCAGCGCGCTGGCGGTAGCGTTGCGTGCATCGACCAGCAGCGTCTCCGCGACATCCGGATTGGTACGTAGCTGGCGGGTGGCCGCGCCGAGCTTCATGCCGATCGCCACCAGCCGTGCCTGCGCGCCGTCGTGTAGGTCGCGCTCGATCCGGCGTAACTCGGTGGCCTGGATGTTGATGACGTCGGACCGGGTCTCCGAGAGGTGCCGCATGCGGGAGGCGGTCAACGCCCGCTCGCTCGGCCCGAGCAGTGCCCTGGCGAAGTGTGCGTGCCCGGCGACCAGCCTTGGGGTCGCGGCCAGCCAGACGACGAACACCGTCAGGCTGACCAGGGCCCCGAGCGCCACCCGTGGCCAGGTGTCCATCGGGGTGAAGCCGTACCAGAAGTCCACCCCGGACTCCCGGATCAGCATCCAGAACCCGGAGGAGAGCAACAACCCCTCCACCGCGTACACCAGCAGGGTGGCCGGCAGCAGCCCGAGTGCGAAGCCAACCGCGGCGTTGAGCAGCAGGAATAGTAGGTCGCGCCAGCTTGCCGGGTCGGTGAGGATGAGTCGGCAGCGCTGTACCCAGCCGACTACCCCCGGCTCCGACGGCCCGCCGGGAAGGTACGGCGTGGCGATGGTGACCCCGGAGCGGGCGGCGAGTTCCCGGCACAGCCCGGTCAGTCGGCGGACCAGCGGAGTGAGCAGTGGCAGCAGCAGCATCCCGACGCCGAGCAGGATGAACGCCGTGGCGAGGGCGGTGGCGACGAAGAGGACCAGACTGAGTACGGCGGTGGCCGCGATCAGCACGCCCCGGCCGGTAGCCCGCAGGGCTCGCCACAGGACCGGCCGGATGTGGGCGATGGTGATGGCGTCCACGCCGAGCAGGCGGCGCAGCCAGTGGGGTCCGACGCGTTCCGGATCACCCGGGCGGAGTTCTGACCCCGGCTCGGCTACCGCGTCGCTGGTCAACTCGCCCATGTGGACGAGTCTCCCACGTCGGGGTGAGACTCGGCCCTGAGTAGTCCGCGCTGTACAGGCGGGCGGCCTGTCCAGCGGCGGCGTGGCGCTGAGACCGGGGTAGGGGCCCGTTAAGGGTTGGCGTGGCCGGCGGTGGACCCTAGCGTGTGGGCCACGCGCTTCGTCGACGCCGGACGCCGTCGGGCACCGGACGCCGTCGGGCACCGGACGCCGTCGGGCACCGGACGCCGTCGGGCACCGGACGGCGTCGGCGACGGTGCGATGTTCCGGGAGTCGGTGCGGTATGGGGCTAACCCTGACCGTCGTCGCCGTACCGGGCCAGATGAGGGGGACCGCACCGATGAACGCCGGTATCTACGCCGTCAGCGACCTACACGTGGCGTACCCGGAGAACCGAGGGATCGTCGAGGGCCTGCGGCCCCGCGCGGCGGGCGACTGGCTGATAGTGGCCGGCGATGTCGCCGAACTCTTCGCCGACGTCATGTGGGCTTTGACGCTGCTCAGCGAACGGTTCGCCAAGGTCATCTGGACGCCCGGCAACCACGAGTTGTGGACCCACCCCCAGGACCCGGTCCGGCTGCGGGGCGACGCCCGCTACCAGGCATTGGTGCGGCGGTGCCGGGACCTCGGCGTGACCACTCCCGAGGACAGCTACCCGGTCTGGACCGGCGTCGGCGGGCCGCTGCTGGTGGCGCCGCTGTTCGTCGGCTATGACTACTCGTTCCGCGAGCCGGGAGTCACCAGCAAGGAGCAGGCCCTGGCCCGGGCCCACGCCGCCGGCATCGTCTGCGCCGACGAGGTCTTCCTCCACCCCGATCCGCATCCGAGCCGGGACGCCTGGTGTCGAGCCCGGGTGACCAGGACCGAGGCCCGCCTCACCGACTCCGATCCGACCGTGCCGAAGGTTCTGGTCAACCACTACCCGCTGGTCCGCACGCCCACCGACATCCTGCGGTACCCCGAGTTCGCCCAGTGGTGCGGCACCGAGCTCACCGCCGGATGGCACCGCCGCTTCCACGCCCGCACCGTGATCTACGGCCACCTACACATCCCCCGAGTCACCTGGCACGACGGGGTGCGTTTCGAGGAGGTCTCCGTCGGCTATCCCCGGGAGTGGCGTCCCCGTGGCCACCCCGACTCGTGGCTGCGTCCGGTGCTGCCCATGCCCGCACCGGTCTGACCGTCATCCCGACGAGGTAGCTGCGGTCGACCGCCGATCCAGCAGAATGGTGAATCCGGTCCGGTGGCAGCCCGGAGCGGTAGCCGCCCGATCACTAACGCTCGGAGACCGGCGTCCGGCCGGCCCCGATCGGTGCTCTCGACGATATCCCGGTCCGAGGTGACCCGGACCGGGATATCTTCACGTCGCTGCCAGGTCTGGCCGAATCAACGCCGCCCAGCGATCAGGACTGCTGCGGGCGTGGCCGCTTGATGAACTCGATGACCTCGCCGTTCGGGCCGTACACGAAGCTGACCTCGAGGGTCATGGCGGTGGCACCCTTGGTCTCGATCCGCGCGGGCGCCATCAGCGGACGGGCACCGGCGGCGACGGCCCGCTGGAAGAGCACGGCCGGTTCCTCGGTACGGATCGCGAAGTGCACCAGGGTGGCGGCTCGCGCCCGCTCCTCGTCGCTCGGACGGGGCTCGGCGTCGAACTGCCGCGCCGAACCGCCGGGCGGGGTGGAGGCGGCGTCGAAGAGCTCGATCACCCGGTCGTCGCCGGCGTCGAGGAAGACGCAGCGGTTGACGCCGGCCTCGGGCGCGCTCCACTCGTGCGCGATCCGGAAGCCCAGTGCCTCGGTGTAGAAGCGGACGCTGGCGTCGATGTCGTAGGTACGCAGGGCGATGTGGTCCAGGCCCAGGTTGGAAACGGGGGCGGTCATGCTGGTTCTCTCCTTGGGGATGGTGTGGTGCGGGATGGAACAGGGGCGGGATTAGCCGGTGCCGGCGGCCCCGCGGCCCAGGTAGCGGTCGGCGGCGTCCAGCGGCGCCAGCCCGTCGACGTTGATGAGCTTGTCGATCGCCTCCACGCCCTCGTTGCCGAGGTGGAGGCGGGGTAGACGTTCCAGCGCCTCGGGGGCGATGACGTCCATGGCGCGGTTGGTGATGACCGGGCTCGCCGAGTCCACTCCGCCCAGCAGGCCCTTGGGCTCGGACAGCGGCCGCAGGCCGTGGAGCAGGTTTAGATACTGTGGCCGCCAGAGCGGAATCACGAACCATTCACGCTCGGCGATGCCGCGCTCCACCCGGCTGACGAAGGAAGATTCGGTTCCCGGTTGGAATGCGTAGCCGTGCCGGTCGAGACCGTATTCCCGGACCATCTGGGCGGAGAAGCGGCTGATGCCGGCTCCGGGGTTGATGCCGTCGATGGTTCCGGACATCCGGTCGACCACGTCGGGGCGGGCCAGGTCGGCGACCTCGCCGACGGCGTCGGCCGGGACGTACGGGGGTACCGCCCAGACGCAGTACGGCTCGTAGTGCGCGGGCAGGACCTGCACCTGGTCGCGGTACGGGGACAGGTACTCCCCGTGGCTGGAGGGCAGCCAGGCCGAGACGAGCACATCGACCTCTCCCGAAGCCTGCAACTCGAAGAGCTGCTGGTGCGGTGCCTCGATGGTGCGTACTTCGTGCCCGGAATCCTCCAGAACGCGGCGGGTGACCGCGGCCGCGGCGCGGTGGAACGACAGTGAGATGTTTCCTACCGTGAGCGCCGGCCGGCGAATACCCGGGTCCATGAGAAATTCCCTGCCTTTCGCGTCGGGTGTCGGTGAGAAACCGGGGGACCGGAGTTCCCGCGGTGGTACCCAGCCTGCACCCACCACGTGCCATGAGTCCAATGACAGGATATTCTTGATTCGATTAGCTGAGTGCATGGCGACGCTGCGTCAGCTCGAGTGCTTCGTGACGATCGTCGACGAGGGGCCCTGCACCCAGGCCGCCGCCCTACTCAACATCACCCAGCCCGGGCTGTCGCACCAGTTCCACGCCCTCGAGAAGCTGGTGTCGTTGTCGGGCTGCCGCCTACGTCGCCGGGCGCGTCGGAATAGGCGTAGGTGTTCCGGCCGACGCCGAGCCACTACGACGACCCCGACCAGTGGCGGGCCCCGCTCGCGGTCCGGGAGCAGGTCATCCTGCCCGCGGCGGCTTAACGGCCACATTCATTGCGCAGTACGAGCAGGTCCAAGGCGTCGATCACCGGTCCGGTGTCGGTGAGCGCTGCCTGGCGCAGGCGGCGTACGCCGGTGTCGTACTCCTCGTCGGTGATCAGTTGCAGCGGGGTGTGTGGCGCCCAACGCCGAGCGGGCCCGACCGGACTTCGTCGGTCGGTGTTGCGCTTCGCGATCCCGGGCGGTGCTCTGGCAGCCGCCGCCACGATCGCGTCGTACGGGTTCGCGCGGTCGCACTACGGGGGCGACCTGCCGGCGGAGACGTCGGTCGCCACGCTGACCCTGTTCCTCGTCGCGCTGTGGGCGCTGTCCATCATCGCCCGCCCGTACACGTGGTGGCGGGTCCTGCTGCTGGGTATGGGCGCCGGTTGCCCTTCGGCAGCAACCGCGCCCGCTGGGCTACGGCCGTTGCCCTGGAGACCAACTAGGACAAAGATTTGCACAAAAGCTTTTGAGCTACTACGGTCGATGCATGTCACCTGGATCGAGCCGGCGACTCAAGAACGTCGCCGAGCTACGGATGTTCACCCATCCGTTGCGGCTGCGGTTGTTCTACGCGCTGACCGCAGCGGAGGAGGCGACCGCGTCCCGGCTCGCCGAGTTGGTTGACGAGTCGCTCTCGTTGGTCAGCTATCACCTGCGGGAATTGGCCGCGCACGGATTCATCGAGGAGGCGCCGCGTCGCTCTGCCGATCGGCGGGAGCGGTGGTGGCGCAAGACCCACGAGGGTTTCAGCTTCGCGGGGTCGGAGTTCGCCGGGGATCCGCAGGCCCGTGGCGTGGCAGTAGCGGCCAAACGCCAGCTGCTGGCCCATCAGATCAGTCGACTCGAACGGTGGATCGACGAAGAACATGCCTGGGGTGCGGAGTGGACTGATGCCGCCCTCTCCAGCGAATCGTTGCTCCGGCTCACGGCGCCCGAGTTGGCCGAGCTGAGCGCGGAGCTGACGGCGGTGGCGCGGAAGTGGGCTGAGCGCGGGCGAGTCGGCGCTGAGGGTCGACCCGACGCGCCTGTCCGGGAGCACGTTCTGATGTTCATGCACGCCTTCCCGTTCCCGCCGTGACGCCGCAGGCGGTCGCGGTCCGACAACCGCCTCCCTACCGGGACGGGAACGTCCTGCGCTGGCTCGCGGGCTTCGGCGTGTCGCTGGTGGGCGATCAGGTCTATTTCGTGGCGTTGGCCTGGACCGCTGCCCAGGCTTCCGGCGCCGGTGGGGCCGGATTGGTCCTGGCCACCGCGTCGGTGTCCCGGCTGGTGCTGCTCCTGCTGGGTGGGGCGGTGGTGGACCGATGGGGTGCGCGGCGGCTGATGCTCGGCAGTGACGCGCTGCGCTGCGCGGTGATGGCCGCTGCGGCGGTGGTCACGGCCGTCACCGAGCCGGTCCTCGCGGTGCTGGTCGTGGTGGCGCTGGTGTTCGGGGCGGTGGACGCGGTGTTCCTGCCCGCTGTCGGGGCGCTGCCGCCGTACCTGGTGGCAGCGGAGCACCTCGCTCGGCTGCAAGGCATGCGAATGGCGCTGGCGCGGGGTGCGATCGTTGCTGGTGCGCCGCTCGGCGGGGCGGTCATGGCCGCAGCCGGGATCGCGGCGGCGTTTGCGCTCAACGCGCTCACCTTCGCCGTTTCGGTGCTCGCGCTCGCCGCGGTCCGGATCCGCCCGGGGGTAGAAACCGAGCCTGCCGAGGGATCCGGCCGAGCACGTGGGATGGGGAGGGAGGTTCGGGCCGGGTTGGCTGTGGCCGCGCGGTCACCATTGCTGCGTACGATTCTGCTCGTCTCGGCCGTCGCCGAGTTGGGCTTCACCGGCCCGTTCAATGTGGGCATCACGCTGCTTGCCCAGGAGCGCGGTTGGGGCGTTGCGGGGGTCGGTCTGACCGTCGGTGGCTTCGGTATCGGTGCCGCACTGGCGGCGGTGGTGGTGTCGGTGCTCGGCCGTCTTCCCCGCGCTGGCCTGCTCGTTGGCCCGCTCGCCGTGGTGACGGGGGGCGCGCTCGTCGCTGTCGGGTTTGCCCCAGCCCGGCTGTGGGCGGTCGCCGCGGCGTTGCTGCTCGGCGTCAGCGTCGGTCTGGCCGGCACGCTCGGGACGGCCCTGCTGCAGGCGCACACACCGCCGCTGTATCTGGGCCGGGTGATGAGTCTGAGCAGCCTGGCCGGCTTCGGCGGCATTCCGGTCAGCTACGCGCTCACGGGTGTGGTCACCGGGCTGTGGGGGCCGGCGGCGGCGTTCTTGGGCGGGACGGCGCTCGCGGCAACTGCCGGGCTCGTTGCCCTGTCGAGCCCGGCACTGCGCCGGGCCGCGCTCACCGCCGCGCAACGTCGTACCGATGCGCCTAGCCGAAGGTAAACAGGCCGGCTGGAGAGTCGCTGCCACGGTTTCGCCAGATCTCGGAAGAACTGCAGCTCAAAGGCGTGACGCGGCGGTTGCGATCGGCATTGGTTCTACGGCGTAGCGGGTGGTCCGCGTGTGCGCTGGGGGCAGCCCATCAAGTGTTGGTAGCGCCGTCCAGGATCGTTGCTCATCGGGCGGTACGCCACCACAGGTGGTGTGGGGAAGTGTTGCTGTGTGGGCTTCGTGTTGGCTGGACCGCGGCGAGGATCCATGCCAGCTCGGTCGGCCGAGTCGGCCAGTCTCCAGAATCGATGTCGACCAGGTCGACGCGCTTGGCTCGGGCCAGCTCGGGTACGTCTCCCGCAGCGATTGACTCCTGGGCGGCGGCGGGGGTGAACTCCGGGCAGACCAGCACGATCGGGACATCGAATTGTCGCTCGTCCGTCACCCGAAATCCCACGATGTACGCCCAGGAGTGGCTGGCTGCTGTCCTCTTTGACTTTTTGGTGGACGAAGGCGCCAAAACTACGTGCTGCCGTGGCCACAGTCGCGGCTCGCTTCAGCAGGGCACTTTCACCGCGGCCCGAAGCAAGGCCACAGCGGCCAGAGCTAACGGGAGCGGAACAGATCAGCGCGCTGGATCACGAGGCCGGCGATTGCGGCGAGGCCGGCGGTGTGGCCTTCTGGGGGTAGATCGTCTCGTGGCGGGCCAGCATGGCGACGAACTCGCCGATCTTGCGCTCGCGGGTCTGCGTCCGTTTGACGGCAGCAAGGCGTTGGATGAGAGCGAACCGGTTGGTCCTGGTGAGTACGTCGAACATGGCCTGGGCAACAGGGTTGGCGGCGATGGCGGCGCGTAGATCGTCCGGCACCTCGGCCTCCGACGACGGGGCGTAGGCGGCCGCCCACCGCCCGTCCGCCTTGGCAGCCTCCACCGCGACTCGGCCGGCGGGCATCATGCGCCCCTGTGCCTCCAGCCGGGCCACGTGGCCGACATTGCGTTGCGACCAGGAGCTGCGGGGCCGGCGCGGGGTGAACCGGATCCAGGATGTCTCCTGATCCCGCTTCCGGCCCTGCCCGTCGATCCAGCCGAAACAGAGAGCCTCATCAACCGCCTGCTGCCACGTCAGCGTGGTGGCGGTGCCACCTCTCTTGGTCAGAACGAGCCAGACGCCCGGCGACGTGGCATGGTTGGCCACCAACCACGTGCGCAGTGCCTCGGCATCCGCGACGACCAACTCGTCCAGTTCAGCGCTCGCCATGACCGCAGGCTAACCCGACTCGCCGGGCTGCCGGCGCGTCGGCCACTCGTGGGACCATCGGGGCAGGGTGATCCACCCACATGCCGGACCGTGCGGTCGTCAGGGTTCGCCGGTCGGTGCCCGGCCGCGGCTGCTTTCACCCATGTTTTCCGGGCTCCGGATGGTCGTCCGTGACCATCCCCCTGCTGATTTCGGATGTCCGCAAACGCAGATCAGGCCCGGCTGTCGCTCACTTGTCGCTCACTCGGAGCGTGACGTGCGAGAGTGGCGGACAGGCGCAGAGTCGGTTCGACGCGCACTGTCGCGAGAGTAGGGCGGGGCACACTGTGGAGCGTGGCACCCGGGACGAGTTACTTGGCCGCCTGGCTGAGGCGGTCGGATCCGTCGCACTCGGGCACCCCACGCGGGTAGCTGTCGACGGACCGCCCGCCGCCGGCAAGACCAACCTCGCCGACGAGTTGGCCGTCGTCTTGCGCGACCAGGGCCGCGCTGTCATCCGCGCGACGGTCGACGACTTCGTCGTCCCTCGGGCGCAGCGCTATCGACGGGGCGAGTACTCGGCCGAGGGCTGCTACTTCGACGCCCACGACCACAACGCGCTGACCCGGGTCCTGCTCGATCCGCTTGGCCCGGGCGGAGATCGACGCTTCCAACCCGCGGTCTACGACCGCAGCGCGGATTCCGTGCTGTCCCCACCGGTCATGACCGCCCCCGTCAACGCCGTGCTGGTCTTTGACGGCGTCTTCCTCATGCGCCCAGAATTGATCGATCGGTGGGACCTGCGCATCTTCGTGTCGACAGCCCTTGACAGGACCGTGAATCGTGCCGTTATCCGAGAGGGCCGGGTGTCGTCCCGGGCCGGGATCGAACGACGCTGGCGGGAGCGCTACATCCCCTCGCAACAGCTCTACTTCGCCGCGGTTCGTCCGACCGAGCATGTCGATGTCGTTGTGCACAACGACGAGCCTGGGTCGCCGGCCTGGGCGATTCACGCACGCTGACCGTACTCGATGCGGCTATGAGCAGGAATCGTGCTGCTTCAACTCGCCATCAGCGATGGGCGCTACTGGGTGCGAGTGGTGGTGGTCACCGTACGCACAAGATCCGGTGATACCGAGCTCAAGGGAAATCTCCGGCGAACGCTACCACCCGAAGGCGGCAAACATCTAGACGAAGGTAGACAGGCCGGCTGGGGCGCTGCCACGGTTTCGCCGGGTCCTGGAAACTGCAGGTCAAGGGCATGACTCTGCGGCTGCCGATGGTCCTGACGAGCAATCGCGATCTCCACCATCGGCTACTGGTGCGGCCCGTCGATCGCCGATTAGCGTCGAGGTCGAGCCGGGTCGTATCTGAGATGCCCGATGAGTCGGAAGGTATGCGAAGTGGCCACCAACGAGTTCCGCGACGGTCCCCGTGCCAGTCCCGATAGTGGCGGTGGACAGACGGTTCTGATGGCTCCCCTGTCCGACCGGCTCGCCCTGTTCCTGGGCCTGCCCGGGTTGGTGCTCCTGGTCGGCCTCTCCCTTCCGCCGCTGGCTCGGTGGATGTTGAGCTGGGAGAGGGCACTGCCGCTCAAGCCGATCTTTTGGCTCGTTGGCGGGATCGACAAGCCGTGGAAGGTTGCCCTGAACCTCGCCGTCTGGCTGGTGCTCGCGTTGATGACGGCGTTTGTCGTGATGAGTGAGTCGCTGCGGGTCACGATCGACGATGCCGAGCTGCGGGTGACGAAGGACGACGACACCCGTACCTTCGCCCGCGACCGGGTGTCGGCGGTGTTTCTGGACGGCAAGAAGCTCGTGGTCCTCGACCAGCGGTCGTGCCAGTTGGTCCGGGACCGACACGAGGCGCCGCCGGCGACAATCGCCGCGGGGTTCCGCCGGCACGGCTACCCCTGGCACGACCACGATCCGTACGCCGACCTTTTTCGTGCCTGGACGGCCGCCACCCCGGAACTGCCGGCCGCGGCCAACGACGTGCTCGCGGCCCGGCAGTCGGCGCTGAAGAACCAGGCGCACCGCGAGATCCACGCTCTCAACGCGGCGCTGGAGAAGATGGGTTACGTCATTCGCGACGAGGGTGTGCATCAGTTCTGGCGCCCGCTCGTCCGGTCGTGACCGTTCCCCGTCCGGCCAGTCCGGTCCGGGACCGCCTCGCCGACCTCGCGCTGATGGCGGTCTCGGCGCTGGGCGCGCTGGCCATCGCCGGTAGGGCCGAGCAAGGCGGCCAGCTCACCGGGGATGCGCTGAACGCGGCATTTGGCCTGGCGGTGCTCGGCACCGTCACACTGTGGTTCCGGCGGCGGTATCCGGTCGCCGTCACGGTGGTGCTCGCCCTGCTGCTTACCGTCACCGATCTGGTGATCGTCGCGGTGCTGTTCGCCGTCTGCACGGTAAGCGCGCTCCGCAGCTGGTCCACCATGGCGACGTTCGGAGCCAGCCTGTTGATCTACGTTCCCTGCTCGGTACTGCTTCCGGCTCCCGAGCTGAGCGCCTTCAACACCAATATGATCTACGTGGCGCTGATGTCGCTCGTGATGGCGGCGGGCAGCACTACGCGGGCCCGGTACGAGGCGATCGCTGGGTTGTACGAGCGGGCCGAGCGGGCCGAGAACGAGGCGCGGGAGCGGGCCGAGCGGTTGCGCGGGCAGGAACGGTAGCGGATCGCCGGGGAGATGCACGACGTACTGGCGCACCGTATCTCGCTGGTGAGCCTGCAGGCCGGCGCGTTGGAGGTCCGTTCCGATCTGCCGTCCGGCGTCGCGGAGTCCGTGACGGGCATCCGGTTGCAGTCGCATCGGGCGCTCGAGGATCTCCGGGAGATCCTCGGCGTGCTGCGTGCCGGCACCGACACCGTCGGACTGCGCCCGCAGCCCGGAATAGCCGATCTCGCCCGGCTCGTCGCCGAGGCGCGGGCCGCCGGCACCGAGATCTGTGTCGATTTTCGAGCTATCGGTGATCCATCCGAACTTGTCGGCAGGACGATCTATCGGTTGGTTCAGGAGGGTTTGACGAATGCGCGCAAGCACGCGCCGGGTCGGCCCGTCGAGATTCTGCTGGAGCGCGCCGGCGCGCGGGAGGTCCGGGTACGGCTGCGCAACGGCCTGGCCAGCCGGGGTGGCGCACCAGTTCCCGGCAGCCACTCCGGTCTTCTCGGGCTGGCGGAGCGGGTCGCGCTGGCCGGTGGCCGACTGTCGTACGGTATGCGGCGTGTTCCGGAAGGGGGCGTCGTGTTCCAGGTGGAGGCGTGGCTACCGTGGCCGGCATGATCAAGGTGCTGGTGGTGGACGACGACGCGCTGGTTCGGGTCGGGCTGTCGGCTGTGCTCGGCGCGGCCGGGGACATCGAGGTGGTGGCAGAGGCGGCGGACGGCGCCGATGCGGTCGCTGTCGCCCAGCGGCTACGCCCGGACGTGGTACTGATGGACATTCGGATGCCGGGTCTGGACGGACTGTCCGCCACCGCGACGCTGCGATCGCTCGACGACCCACCAGCGGTGATCGTGCTGACCACTTTCAACACCGACGACCACATCCTGCGGGCGCTGCGGGCGGGGGCCAATGGGTTCCTGCTCAAGGACATGCCGCCGCGACAGATCCAGGATTCGGTGCGTGCCGTGGCGGCGGGGGATTCGATGCTCTCCCCGGCCGTCGTCGAGCGGCTGATTGACTACGTGGTCCAGGGGGCGGACAACGACGAGCACCGTGACCAGGTGGTTGTCGCCCGGGCCGCGCTGGCGCACCTGACCGAGCGGGAACGGGAGGTCGCCGAGGGGGTGGCCGCGGGCAAGCCGAACGCTGAGATCAGTGGCGACCTATTCTTGAGCGTGGCAATGGTCAAGGTGTACGTCTCCCGGATCATGGCGAAGCTGGACTGCGCGAACCGGGTGCAGGTGGCGATCCTGGTTCACCAGGCTCGCGAAGAATGGCGACACGAACGACAGGGCATGGAGTGAGCAGGACAGCGCCGGCTGGGTTTGGGGGCCGATGGTTCTGGGCCTACGATGTCAGCCTCGCGATCTTGCTCTGGGGGCCACTCTGGTGCATGGGGAGCTCGCGCCCGGACAGCGCCCACCACGGGCCGATGCGGCGGTGGAAGACCTCCGCATCCAGGTTCGGGTCGGCTCCAACCAGTTCTTCGCCTTGGATTCTGAGGAGTGGGACACCGAGCAGCGGGACCACGTTCGTTGGGTTATCGCGACGGCAGGACGCCGGCTTCGCGGGTCTGGGATCGGCACCGCTGCGGAGGCCGACCAGCGCTACCTGGTCGACGGTGAACCCTACTTCCTGCGGGGGCATGAGCAGATAGCCGGCGAGGTGGTCGCCGATGGTCCACGTCGGCGGTGAGGGCAGCCCATCGAGTGGTATGGACCGTTGATCAACGCGCGAGGGCTCCCTCAGTTATCCGAGGTCAACTCCGCGAAGCGGGGCCAAGGACACAAACATCATGTCACGACAACAGAAGCACGAGACCCGAGTTGATCTGGCCTGCGTGCCGGTTGGCGAGATGATGCATGTCGCGCAACCAATTGGTTGCGCGACCTAGGGTGACGTGCAACTATGTGGTGGCAATCACTGGTGGAGTTCAGGAGTCACCGATGAGCGAAGACCGGATCGAGCGGGAGATTTTGATCGCGGCACCTATGGAACGGGTCTGGTCGCTGGTGGCCGAGCCTGGATTCTGGGTAGCCGACGAGGCGACGATTACCGGAACCGTGGCCAAAGAGGGCGAGTGCATGACGGCACGCAATCCTGAGTACGGCGATTTTCCGATCCGTGTGGAGAAGGTGCAGCGTCCGACCTACGTGGCGTACCGATGGGCGAGCGCGTTCCCCGGCGAGGATCTACGCGAGGACAACAGCACCCTGGTCGAGTTCACCCTGTCCGCCGAGGGTGACAAGACCCGACTCCGCGTGGTGGAGAGCGGCTTTGCTGCGCTGGCCGCCGCCGAGGAGCAGCGCAGTGCGGCCCTGAAGAACAACGACAAGGGTTGGCCCCAGGTCTTCGCCGCGTTCAAGAAGCGCGCTGAGGCATCTGTGTGACGACAGAACGTCTTGGTGAACCCGATGTTCTCGAGAGCGTTCTCGTCGCGCTAGCCGACGCGACCCGGCGACATCTACTCGACCTGCTGGCTGCACAGGGCGAGGTCACCGCGACGAACCTTGCCAAACAGTTGCCCGTATCGCGGCAGGCGGTGGTCAAGCACCTCGCTGTTCTGGACGCTGCCGGACTGGTCTCCGGGCGTCGGGTCGGCCGCGAGGTGCGGTACGCCGTACGACCGGCTGCATTGGACGCGACCGTACGGTGGATGGCCGCTATCGCCGCGAACTGGGACCGGCGGCTGGCCATTATCAAACGAGTAGCCGAATTAGCCGAACAGGAACACGACTAACCCCATGATCGTGCCCCGCGTATAGAACGACGCGGACGATCATCAGTCATTAGCACCGTCATCGGACGAGACAACAAAGGAGATTCACAATGATTACATCGAAGCTCGGTAGCATCCTACTCGGCACTACCCGGCCAGATGAGCTGAAGGAGTGGTACCGCAAGGCACTCGCCCCAGACTATAGCGGTGAGGGGCCGATCAACCTCGGTGGCTTCCTCCTGGTAGTCGAGAACCGCGATGACGTCGACACAAAGAACCATGAACCCGGACGTATGATCCTCAACTTCCATGTGGATGACTTCGATGCCGTGGAGGCGCAGCTACGCGCCGCCGGTGTGGAATGGCTTTCCCCGGTGGCCGACCGTCCCTCCGGCAGGTTCGGGACGTTCAGTGATCCAGACGGCAACTACCTGCAGATCATCCAGTTCAAGTAGACGACGAGCGCGTCCCATCGATGCCTTTGGGTAGATGCCGATGGCGCCCTTGGCCAACCTGGTGCTCAGCTGCGAGACGACGGGCCGGATGATCGCGGCACCGGTCGCCGCCCGATACCGGTGTTCTCCAGTAACGCGGCAGGATGGCTTCCGCAATCGCTGACATGCTGGGGAACGTGTTGGAGACCTCGGCCCGCCTGCTCGAATTGCTGTCCCTGCTTCAGCTCAAGCGCGACTGGACGAGCGCCGAGCTCGCGGGCCGGCTGGAGGTGAGTACGAGGACGGTCCGCGCCGATGTCGCCAAGCTGCGGTCGCTCGGCTATCCCGTGGATGCGCGCCCGGGCATCGCGGGTGGGTACCGGCTGGCTGCCGGTACGGCGATGCCTCCACTGCTGCTCGACGACGACGAGGCCGTCGCGGTTGCGGTCGGGCTGGGTGCGGTCGCGACCCAGCGGCTCGGTGTCGAAGAGACATCGCTGACCGCGCTCGCGAAGCTGGAGCAGGTGCTGCCCGCGCGCCTCCGTCGGCGCGTTGCGGCGGTGCGGGAGGCGACGAGCGTTGTTCCGGGGGCACGGCCACCGCTGGATTTGTCGGTTCTCGGCGCGGTCGCCGCCGCGATCCGCGGCAACGAGCGGCTCCGGTTCGGCTACACCAAGCCGGGCGGCAGCGAGGGGATTCGCCATACCGAGCCGCAACGGCTGGTCAGCTGGGGGTCACTCTGGTATCTACTCGCCTGGGATCTCGACCGGGACGACTGGCGGGTCTTCCGGGTTGACCGCATGACTCTGCACACGCCGACGGGGGTGCGGTTTCAGCCGCGTGCGATCCCGGCGGACAACGTCGTCGAGTACGTCGTCGGGCGGGTCAGCACGGCGGCTTGGACGTACCGCGCCCGGGTGCTCGTACATGCTCCCGCCGCGACCGTCGCCGCGAAGCTCCGCATCCCGGTCGACATCGAGGTGGTTGACGATTTCACCTGCCAGGTCGTGCTGGGTTCCGACCACCCCGACCGGCTCGCGCTGTGGATGACACAGCTCGACCTCGACCTTGAGGTGATCGACGGAGCCGAACTCGCGGCGGCGTTCGCGCGCCTCGCGAGGCGGCTCCACCGCGCGGCGGCGGGCGCCGCCACCACCTGAGGCTTGACCCCCGCCTACCCGCGGGGGAGGTCGAGGTATCCGCTGATGTCCAGTTCGTAGTGGCAGCGTTCGACGAGCCGGTTCAACCGGTCGGTGATTTCCTCCGGGTCGAGGTCGAGGCTGTCGCACAGGTCGCGGTGGGCACACAGGAGTGGATCGGTGATCTCTTCCGGTTCGGTCCGGGCGATGTGGTAGGCGTCGCGGAGGTGCCCGGAGAGGTCATCCCAGACGAGGATTGCCTCCTCGACCAGGTCGAGCAGCACAAGACTGGCAGGCCGAGCGCACAAGATCTCGACCTCGGCGGCCAGGCGGTGACCAGCGGCCTCCACGTCGGAGATCTCCCACCTGCCGGTGGTTGCCTTCGAGGCGTCACGGAGGACGGCCCGGAAGTCCTGCAGCCCCGTGTGATCCGCGCTGTGCAGCATGTTGGCCTCGGCCAGCAGTCGGGCGGCGAAGAGGCGGTCGCGCACCGCGTGCCCCGCGACGAGGTTGGCCAGCTGGCGGGGCGCCAGCCGTTGCACTGCCCGTAGGTAGTCCTCGTGGTCGGGCGGCACCGCGACGGCGCTGGGTGGCGTGGCGGCACCGGAGAAGGCGACGTCGTTGTCGAAGGCGGTTAACGCGACTGCGACCGCATGTGCGCAGAGGTCTTCGCCGGCAATGCCGCAGTCGCACTCACCTGTGAAGTTGCCGGCAACGACGCCTACCCATGGCTGCACGGTGGTACCGCGGTCATCGACCACGGCCTGGATGCCGCCACCGGCAAGTTCCAGGTCTCCGACGCCATCGGTGGAGAGTAGCCGGGCCGACGCCTCGCGTACGGCGGAGGGAACGGAGTCATGGAACGCCTGAACATCAATTCGGACCGCCACGGGGCTGCACTCTACCCTCGGGCTGGAGGCGGGCGGCGTTGAGCTTGGCCCGGAACTGCGGCCAGGGTCGACGTTCAGTGGCACTGCGTACGGGTCGCAACGGCGATCCCGTCGGTCCGCCAGGACGATCGACCCTGGCGAGTTGGGCGGTCGTCAAGTCAGGCTTCCTCGGGCCACCGACGGGGGAGCCGGTGCCGATGAGTGTGATCATGGCGGAGATGGCCTGGCCACGGCGCTCGTGCGGGCGGGCCGGCCGTCGAATCGGGTGCCGGGACCTGTCTCCGGCGGGTACAGGTCGAACGGCCCTAGGTGCTCCGGGTTTATTAGGGCAAGGTAGATGCATTCCCCACATCACGGTCGGGAGGTCGAGTCATGTGTAACTACTGCGGTTGTCGGGAGTTCCCGCTGATCGGGCAACTGACCGCCGAACACGAGGCGATCGCCAACGCCGCCGGACGGCTGCGTACGGCGATCACAGCGGGCGCGGACAACCGGGTTGAGCTCCTCGACGACCTGCTCACGCTGCTGATGCCGCACACCGAGACCGAGGAACGCGGCCTCTTTCTCGAGCTGCGCGCCGAGGGCAGCCTCACCGAAGCGGTGGAGCAGCTCTGCGACGAGCACGACGACATCCACGGGGTCCTCAGTACCGTCGACCGGGCGGCACCGGACTGGCCGGCGGTGCTGGCTGCCCTGGACCGGCTGCACCGGCACATTGACAACGAGGAACACGGGCTGTTCCCAGCCGCGGTCATCGCGCTGCCGATGTCCGCCTGGGACCGGCTGACCCCACCGCAATCGGACACCGTGGACCAACAGGCATGATGCCACCGCGGACCGAGCGGCAGCGCCCGATCGGGACGAACCGGCAGCAGGCAGCACGCCGGAGGCCGGGGGCGCCGGTGCGGGCCCCGAAGCAGAACGTCGGGGAACGTCCCTTCATCGTGATCTGGGAGGCCACCCAGGCGTGCCCGCTCGCCTGCCTACACTGCCGGGCCTCCGCCCGCCCCGACCGGGACCGAGCCGAGCTGAACACCGAACAGGCCACCGCACTGATGATGCAGGTGGCCGAGTTCGGACGTCCCGCGCCGCTGTTCGTGATTACGGGCGGGGACCCGTTCCAGCGCCCCGACCTGGAGCTGTTGGTCCGGCGCGGCACCGAGCTCGGCCTGCCGGTGTCCGTATCACCGTCAGGCACACCCACCCTCACCCGCCCGGCGCTGGCCGCCCTGCGTGCTGCCGGGGCACGGGCGGTTTCACTCAGCCTCGACGCGGGCACCGCCGCCGGACACGACGGCTTCCGGGGCGTCCCCGGAGTGTGGGACCTGACCATGCAGGCCTGGCGGGACGCTGCCGACCTTGGCCTCAAGGTGCAGATCAACAGCACCGTGACCCGGGATAACGTGCACGATCTGGCGGAGCTGGCCGCCCAGGTACGCGACTCCGGCGTCCTGCTCTGGAGCGTCTTCTTCCTCGTCCCGACCGGACGGGGTCAGGCACTGCGGAGCCTGGACGCTGCCCAGACCGAGGACGTGCTCAACGTGCTGTACGACCTCGGTGAGACCATCGCGGTCAAGACTACCGAGGCGCACCACTTCCGTCGGGTCTGCCTACAACGCGAGGCGCTGGCCCGGCGGGGCGACGATCACGTCCGCCTCCTCGGGCTCGGGCGGCTGTACCGGCACCTGCGCGACGACCTCGAATCGCGTGGCTTGATCGGTACCGCCGGCCGGGTCCGGCGTGCGCCGCTACGGGTGAGTGCCGGCAACGGGTTCGCCTTCGTGTCCCATCGCGGCGACGTGCACCCCAGTGGCTTCCTGCCGGTAGCGGCTGGCAACGTGCGGCAGCGATCGCTCCGCGACATCTACCGGGATTCGGCGCTGTTCACCGCGCTGCGTGATCCAGAGCGGTTAAAGGGTCGCTGCGGCGTCTGCGAGTTTCGCTCCGCCTGCGGTGGATCACGGGCCCGGGCGTACGCGGTGACCGGCGACATCTGGGCCGAGGAACCGTCGTGCGGCTATCAGCCCGGCTCGTTTCCATATCAGACGGAACTGGCGCTTTGCGGGAGCTTGTGACTGGCGTCGGCGTATATTTAGCAATACACCTATGAAACGGGCTATTGTTAAACAGGCATTGACTAATGTCACGGTAATCCGATTGGTTGGTTGAGCCGCAGCCCGCTGTTGAGCCGCAGCCCGCTTAGGATCCCCGCATGTTCACCGCGCCCGTACCACCACCGACCTCGCTACCGCCTATCGCGAGCTCTCCGACCTGCGCGCTGGGGTGCTGGGCGGTGACTGGGTCGCGGTGCGACGCCTGGTCGAAGGCCAGCGTCCGGCTACCCGGACCGATATGATCGTTTACGCTGGCTCGCTGCCACCGACCGCGGCACTCGCCCAGCGGCAGGTCGAGGCCACCCCGGCTCCGTGCGCCCCGGAGAGGTCATACGCCTGCTCGGGGCGCAGCCCCGTACCCCGATCGAACTCCGTGGCGAAATTCGGGCCACCCAGCGCGGCGCGGGCGGCGGCGGTGATCCGGTCCACGTCTCCCCGCTCCCCGGCGGGCAGTGGCGCGCCCACCGAGTCGCGCGCCATCGCCGCTGCGCCGAGCAGGCGGGCCGCCTGCGTGGCGCGGCCGTCGATGGCCGCCGCGCCGGCCAGCCCTTCCAACGCCAGCGCCTGCGCCCGCGGGTCGCCGACGGCGCTCGCCAGAGCGAACGACTCGGCGTGCAGGGTATCCGCGGCGGGGGCGGCCCCCCGTAGCTCGGCGATGAAACCCAGCTCCGCCAGGAGCAGGGCCCGCACCACATCGGCGTCCAGGCCCGGCTGCCGGGTCCAGTCCAGGACGCCTCGCAGCAGCCGCTCCGCATCGGCGAGGCGGCCCTCGCGGCGGGCACCGAGCCCCAGCCCGATCTGCGCGTACAGCTCCGCCGGTTTGCAGCTCTGCTCAGCGGCTAGCCGCAGCGCGCGCTCGTGGAATTCGCGGGCCCGGTCGTAGTCGCCGGCGAGGAGCGCGATGCGGCCCAGGCCGGAGAGACGGTCCGCGGCCTCCAGCCACAGCCCCAGCCCTTCGGCCAGCTCCAGACCTGCCCGGTGCAGCCGGGCCGCTTCCGGATAGTCCCCGGTGGCCTCAGCCCGGTTGGTGAGCGGGAAGGAAGCCTGCAACTGGCCCCACCGGTCGCCCAGCTCGCGGAAGAGGGCGACGGCACGTTCGCCGTCCCGGCGTACCGCCGCCAGGTCGCCCTGAGCCAGTGCCTGACTCGCCCGCAGGCTCAGCGCGGCGGCGACGCCCCATCGGTCGCCGAGCCGCTCGAACTCCGGCAACACCTCGTGGACCAGGGTCGTGCTGCCGGCCACATCGCCGGTGTTGAGCAGGGCGAGCCCGAGGAAGGCCACGGCCCGCGCCCGTGCCGCCAACCCCTCCCCGGCCGGCCAGCCGCTCAGCGCGGGGGCAACCAGCGGCGCGTGTTCCCCACCGCGCTCCAGCAACGCCAGTCCGGCGCGCCAGCAGGCGGCGGCGGCCCGTGGCGTCGCCGGCGCGGGACCGGCGACAGCGAGCGCGGCCTCGATTGATCGGCGCGTCTCCCGCAGCCGGCCCCGCAGGTAGCCGTACCAGGCCAGCGCGGTGCTCAGATCGAGTGCCCCCGCCGCATCGCCGTCGGCGACCGCGTCGTCCAGCGCCTGCCGCAGGTTGGCGGTCTCCTGGTCGAGCCGGGCCAGCCACTGCCGCTGCTTCGGGCCGCGCAGCTCCTCGTCGGCCCGCCGGGCCAGCGCGGTGTAGTACCGCCGGTGACGGCGGCGGACCGTCGCCGCCTCGTTCGCCTCCCGCAACCGCTCGGCGCAGTAGGCCGCCACGGACTCCAGCAGCCGGTGCCGCGGCCCGACCGGCGTCTCGGCCAGGACCACCAGCGAGCGGTCGACCAGGCGGGCCACCAGGTCGAGAACCTGGTCGGCAGGGAGATCATCATCGGCACACACCACCTCGGCGGCCTCCAGCGTGCAACCGTCCGCGTGCACCGCAAGCCGCCGCAGGACGAGCTGCTCGGGCTCGCCGAGCAGCTCCCAGCTCCAGTCGATCATCGCGCGGAGGGTCTGCTGGCGGGGTGGTGCGCCCCGGTGCCCGCGGGTCAGTACCCGGAACCGATCGTCGATCCGGGTCAGCAGACCCCGGACTCCCAGTGCGCGGACCCGGGTGGCGGCCAGCTCCAGCGCCAGCGGGATGCCATCGAGCCGATGGCACAGCTCGGCGACCTCCCGGGCGTTCGTCTCGTCGAGAGTGAACGCGGGCGCGGCGGCTCTCGCCCGGGTGACGAAGAGCCGGACCGCGCTCGCCCGGGCGAGCAACACCGGGTCGCCGACCGCGGGATCCGGCAGGGCCAGTGGAGGTACGGCGCAGACCTGCTCGCCGGCAACGCCCAGCGGCTCCTGGCTGCTGGCCAGCAGGCGGACGCCCGGCGCGTGTCGCAGTATCCGGTCGGCCAGCTCGGCGACGGGCTCGACGACGTGTTCGCAGTTGTCCAGGAGCAGCAGGAGCTGGCGACCGCGCAGCGCCGCCAGCAGCCGTTCGGCCGGCGTGGCGGGCGGTGCGGCGGGCGGGCGCTCCGCGTGTTCGCGGACGCCGAGCACCGCGAGGATCGCCCCGGCCAGGACCGCCGGGTCAGCTGCCAGGGCCGCCAGCTCCACCAGCCACACCCCGTCCGGGTACGCCCCGGCTGCCTGGTGGGCCGCCTCGACCGCCATCCGGGTCTTGCCCACCCCACCGGAGCCCACCAGGGTTACCAGCCGGCCGGCGTCGAGGAGGCGGTGGAGGTCGCGTACCGCCTCCTCCCGGCCGATCAGCTCGGTCAGTGCTACGGGAAGGTTTCCCGGTACCCGTGCTGGCGGCACCGCGCCCGACGGCGGTGGCGCGATGGTGGCCGGGCTGCTCGTCGCCGGTGTGCCGAGCAGCGCCGGGTCCTGAGACAGGATCGCCCGGTGGAGGGCGACCAGCTCGGGACCGGGGTTCACGCCCAGCTCGTCGGCGAGCTGCCGGCGGAATTGGTCGTAGCAGTCCAGCGCCTCACCCTGTCGGCCCGCGCGGTACAGCACCCGCAGATGCAGGGCACGCAGGCGCTCCCGGTACGGGTGGCGGGTCACCAGGTCGGCGAGCTCCCCGCTGTGCGGGTGGTGCTCGCCGAGGGTGAGCCGGGCCTCGGCCCGATCCTCGATGGCGGTCAACCGCTGCTCCGCCAGCCGCGCGGCCAGTGCCGCGGCGAACGGGGCCTCGGGGAAGTCGGCCAGCACCGGACCGCGCCACAGCCCGAGCGCCTCGTCGAGGAGCGCGGCCCGGTTGGGTGCGGCGGCGCTGTTGGCGGCCTGTGCCAGCAAGGCCGTGAACCGTTCGGCGTCGGTCGGTTCCGGGCCGGTGCGGAGCAGGTACCCCGGTGGGTGGGAGACCACGCGGTCGCGGGCGCCGGGGGTCGCGGCGTTCAGGGCACGCCGTAGTCGCCAGACCTTCGTTTGCAGTGCCCCGGTCGGGTTGGCCGGTGAAAGGTCCGCCCACAGGTGTTCGAGGAGCCGGTCGGTCGACACCGGCTGCCCCTCGTGGGCCAGCAGAGCGGCGAGCAGGAGACGGACCTTCGCATCGGGCACGGTGACCGGTGTGCCGTCCGCCGTCCAGACGCCCAGCGGACCGAGGAGCCCGAAACGCATGGGGGCACCGTAGCCCAGGGCCCCGACAACGGGTGTGATTTCGCCGGGAGCGGACTGGGAGTGGACCGAGAGTGCCGCCGGACAGGGTGGACCAGGAAGCTGGAACCCACCGGCCGTAACCAGGAACGGAGAAAGATCGTGAACCTGCCACCGGTTGTGTCTGCCCAGGAGTGGCAGGCCGTGCGGGAGCGGCTGCTGGTCAAGGAGAAGGAGGCGACCCGAGCCCGGGACGCGCTCGCCGCCGAGCGCCGCCGGCTGCCGATGACCCGCATCGAGCAGGAGTACGTCTTGGACGGGCCCGCCGGCCGGGTCGGTCTGGCCGACGTGTTCGAGGGGCGGCGGCAGCTCGTCGTCTACCACTTCATGTTCACGCCCGGCTCTTCGCACGTGTGCGAGGGCTGCTCCATGTTCGTGGACAACCTCGGGCACCCGGCCCACCTGAACGCGCGGGACACCACACTCGCGTTGATCTCGCGGGCGCCCCGGGCTGAGATCACCCCGTTCCAGGAGCGGATGGGCTGGACGTTGCCCTGGTACTCCTCCTACGGCACCGACTTCAACCCCGACTTCGGGCTGACGTCGGAGGCAGGGGAGTCCTTTGGCCTGAGTGTCTTCCTGCGTGACGGCGACGAGGTGTACCGCACGTACTTCACCACCGGCCGCGGCGTTGAGGCCCTCGGCAGTAACTGGACCCTGCTCGACCTGACCCCGCTGGGCCGGCAGGAGAACTGGGAGGACACTCCGGGCGGGCGGCCACAGGGTACGCCGTACAGCTGGTGGCGGCTGCACGACGACTACGACGGGTAGATCCGGAGCCGTGCACGTACCCGACGGGGGAACCTTTGATGGACATCAACGAGAGCCGGGCCGGCCGGCGGGAATGGGTGGGGCTGGCGGTGCTCGCCCTGCCCACGCTGCTGCTGGCACTTGACCTTAACGTGCTCTACCTGGCGTTACCGCAGTTGAGCGCCGACCTGGCGCCGGATGCCGCCCAACTGCTGTGGATTATGGACAGCTACGGGTTCATGATCGCCGGATTCCTGGTCACGATGGGTACCCTCGGTGACCGGATCGGTCGACGACGCCTGCTGATGATCGGCGCCGCTGCCTTCGGCGTGGCCTCGATCGTCGCCGCGTACTCGAACAGTGCCGAGATGCTGATCGGCACGCGGGCACTGCTGGGGGTTGCCGGCGCGACGCTGATGCCGTCAACCCTGTCGCTGATCAGCAACATGTTCCGCAGTCCGCAGCAGCGTACGGTGGCCATCGGGATCTGGATGAGCTGTTTCATGATCGGCTCGATCCTCGGCCCACTGATCGGCGGGGCCCTACTCGAGTCCTTCTGGTGGGGCTCGGTGTTCCTGCTCGCCGTACCCGTGATGGCCGTACTGCTGATCGCCGCGCCGGTCCTGTTGCCGGAGTACCGAAACCCCGACGCCGGTCGACTGGACCTGGTGAGCGTCGCGCTCTCCCTGGTCACCGTCCTACCGGTCGTCTGGGGCCTCAAGGAGCTGGCCAAGGACGGCCTCGGCGCGGTGCCGCTGTTGGCCATGATGGTCGGCCTCGTGGTCGGTGCGGTCTTCGTCCGCCGGCAGCGCCGGCTCGCCCACCCGCTGCTGGAGATCGGCCTCTTCGCCAACCGCACCTTCAGCGCGGCGCTACTCATCATGCTGGTCGGTGGGACCACCATCGGCGGCATCGCGCTGCTCTTCGCGCAGTACGCCCAACTCGTCGCGGGCCTCTCCCCGCTGCGAGCCGGCCTGTGGATGTTGCCGTACGCGATCGCCATGCTGCTCGGGTCGATGCTGGCACCGCTGCTCGCGCGGCGCGTCACCCCGGGTTACGTGGTGGCCGGGGGCATGGCGGTCGCGGCGGTCGGCTACTCGCTGATCGGCCTGGTGGGCAGTGCCGGCGGGCTCGGCCTGGCAGTGCTCGGCCTGGTGCTCGTCTACCTCGGGTTCGGCCCCGGAGCCGTGTTGGGTACCGACCTGATTATCGGGGCCGCTCCACCACAGCGGGCCGGGTCCGCATCGTCGATCTCCGAGACCAGCACCGAACTCGGTGTCGCGCTCGGCGTCGCGCTGCTGGGCAGCATCGGCACCGCGGTCTACCGCAGTGCGGTCGCCCCCGCCGTCCCGGTGGGCCTGCCGGGAGATGCCGGGGAGGCGGCTGCGGAGTCCCTCGCCGGCGCCACCGTCGTCGCCGAGCAGCTGCCCGAGCCGGCCGGCGAGGCACTGCTGGAGGCGGCGCGGTTCGCGTTCACCAGTGGCTTCAACACCGCCGGCGGGGTGAGCGCCGGGCTGGCGGTGCTCCTCGCCGTGCTCTCGGCCTCGCTGCTGCGCCGGGTTCGTCCGACGGCGGAGCCCGCCGGCTCGTCCCCACCGGACATCGGTCGGGAGGCTGTCGGCCCTACTGGCCGACCCAGCCCCGGGTCTCCCCGAGGACGGCCGAACCATTGAGGTCCGACAGCGACCGGCCCACAAAGTCCCGCGCCTCGTTCGAGGTCTGCGTCCGGAAGGGCAGCTCCGGCACGGTCAGCATCTCCATGACCACAGCGGCGACCTCGTCGGACGTCTGGGACTTGCCGGTGTCCGCCTCGTACATTGCCTGGACCCGCTGCACGTACGCGGTCAGCGCCGGCGCGTACGGCCCGGCCTGCGCCACCATGGCGGGGATGTCCACGTTGGCGTTGGCCACGAATTCGCTGGCCACTGCGGCGGGTTCGATAATGCCGACCTGTACGCCGACCGTGCGGGCGACCGGCGCCAGCGACTGCATGAAGCCCTCGACGGCGAATTTGGCGGCGCAGTACGCCTCGTTGAAGGGCTGCCCGACGCTGCCACCGACGCTGCTGATGGTCAGGAGGCGGCCGCCGCTGGCCCGCAGGTGCGGCATCGCCGCCTGGGACACCTGGACCACGCCGAAGAAGTTCACCTCGACGCAGGCGCGGATGTCGGCGAGGTCGTCGTTTTCGACGGTGCCGAGGTACGCGGCGCCGGCGTTGTTGATCACAGCGTCGAGCCGGCCGTGCTCGGTCGCCACCGAGTCGATACCCTCCCGGACCGACTCGTCGGTGACGTCGAGGGCACGGATGTCCAGGGACACCCCGGCGGCCGCCGCGGCGGCGTTCAACGCCTCCGCCCGGGTGGTGTCCCGCATCGTGGCCACAGTCGTCCAGCCCGCTCGGGCGCAGGCGATGGCGGTGGCCAGTCCGATGCCGGAGGACGTTCCAGTGATCAGGACGCAGCGATTCGGGCTCGTAGTCATGCTCACCCCAAGTCGGAACGGGTTTCGGCCGTCCGGCAAACGCGGTGTGCCTGCCTTGGGCATCCGCTCAGACGACACTACGCGGTAAGCCGCTCCGAGGCCGCCCAGTCCCGGGATCCGCACCCGCCCGCCCAAGGATCGACCCGAGGGCGGTACGGATCGTGGGCAGCTGCCGGGTTCAGTCGACGGTGCCGTTGCGGTATGCCCAGATCACGATGTTGACGCGGTCCCGTACGCCGAGTTTCGCCAGCACTCGGCCGACGTGGGTCTTCACCGTGACCTCGGCGAGGTGTAGCCGTTGGGCGATCTCGGCGTTGCTCGCTCCCGCCACGATCAGGTCGAAGACGTCGCGCTCCCGGGCGGTAAAGTCATCGATGACGGTGCGCTGCTGAGCCGGTCTCGGCCCGGCCTGACCGGCGGTCAGGCGCCGGGTGGTTGCGGGGGCGAGGACGACCTCCCCCCGGTGCACGGTGCGAATGGCCGCGGTGAGTGCCTCGGCGGTCGAGTCCTTGAGTAGGTAGCCGCTGGCGCCGGCGTTGAGGATTCGGGTCGCGTAGTCGTCGCTGTCGTACGTGGTCAACGCGATGATCTTCGGGCGGGGCCCGGGGGCGGCGAGGATGGCCCGGGTGGCGGTAATACCGTCGGTGTGGGGCATCCGGATGTCCATCAGAATGACGTCCGGCTGGTGCGCGGCGGCGAGGTCAACCGCCTCCGCGCCGGTGGCGGCGGTGGCGACCACCCGCAGGTCGGCGGCCGAGTTGACGACGAGCGTAAATCCCGTACGGACGAGGTCTTGGTCGTCGGCGATGAGCACCGTGATGGGGGGGGCTCGGTCACGACAGCGCTCCCTCCTGGGCCAGCGGCCACCGAGTGGTGACCGTGAATGCTGCCCCGGCGGTCACGGTGCAGCCTCCGTTGAACAGCGCGCAACGCTGCCGAATGCCGGCCAGGCCCTGCCCCGGAACCGGCACCCTGCCATCCTGCCCCACCAGTGGGCTCGTCACGGTGACGGTGAGTAGCCCAGGCCGCCAGCGCATCCGCAGGTGTGCCTGTTGCTGGGGCGCATGCTTGATGACGTTGGTGAGCGACTCCTGGATCACCCGGTAGACGGCGAGATCCATACCGGGCCCGAGGGGCTGTTCGACTCCCTCCGTTGCCAAGGTGACTGGGAGACCAGCGGCGGCGACGCTGGCCAGTAGCGCGGGTAGCGCGCATAGCCCCTTGGCGTCCAGCTCGTCGTCCGCGTTGGTGACGGTGGTGAGCAGGCGTTTGACGTCGGTGAGTGCTTCCCGACCGGTGCCCGCGATCTGGTCGAACAGTGGACCGGCGACGACGGCGTCGGTGCGGGCGGCGACGCGCCCACCCTCGGCCTGAGCGATGATCGAGGCCAGCGAGTGCGCGATGATGTCGTGCATCTCGCGGTTGATCCGGGTCCGCTCCTCGTGCACGGCGAGTTGGGCGCGTACGGCGCTCTCCGCTTCGGCGAGTCGACGGCGATGCTCGGCATGCTCCACGGCACTGCGCTGCTGGCGGTGCCGTAACCCGGTTGACCAGGCGGCGAGCGACGTCGTCACGATCACCGTGCCGAGCAGCGCGGCGCCGCCCGGCCAGCTCGGCACGGTGTGCAGGGCGTAGCCGGTCACCACCAGGGCGCCGATCACGCCGGCTAGGAGGCCGGTGTGCCGCATTCGCTCGGTGGCGTATGCGGCGACTGCGTGAATGGCGACCAGGCCGACGAGGTCGCCGGGGAAGAGGAAGCTCTGCGTCACCAGCACCTGCATGCCCGAGATGAGCGCCGCGAGCCCGAGCATGGTCAGCGGTGCGACCCGGCGGATCGCCAGCAACGAGGCCAGCATCGCCGACCAGTACCAGGCCGGCAGTCCGGTGAGCCCGAGTCCCAAGCAGCCGACCGCGGCGGCGATCGCGATGCCGGTGTCAACCACCAGCGCCCGCTTCGTTTCGACCCGCACTCGTTCAGGGTATTCAGGGAGCCGTTGTTGGGGAATGGCCGCTTCCCCCGACGATACCGAAGCCTCGATACCAAGGTATCGGTCTGCGAGCGAGAGGCGATGCCCCGGACGGATGTGCCCGACCGGGAGCCTGCCTACCGTCGGTGAGATGGAGATGCAGACGGCGTGTGCCGACCTGGTCAGCTGCCGAGACGTCTACAAGACGTACGGTGCCGGAGAGTCCGCAATCCGGGCGGTGGACGGGGTTTCCGCCAACTTCGCCGTCGGCGAGTTCACTGCCATCATGGGCCCCTCCGGCTCTGGAAAGACCACGTTGATGCAGCTGCTGGCCGGATTGGACACCCCCACCGAGGGCTCGGTCTGCGTGGCCGGCACGCCGTTGGCGGGGCTGGACGACCGCGCGCTGACCGATCTGCGGCGAGATCGGATCGGCTTCATCTTCCAGGCGTTCAACCTGCTGCCCACGCTGACCGCTCGGCAGAACATCGCGCTTCCGCTGCGGCTCGCCGGCCGGTCGGTTGATCCGGTGCGGTTGCGGATCATCAGCGACCGGCTGCGGATCGGCGACCGGCTGGAGCACCGCCCGACCGAGCTGTCCGGGGGCGAGCAGCAGCGCGTCGCGGTAGCCCGGGCCCTGTTGGCCCAGCCCAGTGTCGTGTTCGCCGACGAACCGACCGGTGCGCTGGATATCGCCACCGGGCGGGCCCTGCTGGTCGGCCTGCGGGACGCGGCACGGCGGTACGGGCAGACGATCATTATGGTGACGCACGACCCCGGCGCCGCGGCCCATGCCGACCGGGCCCTGGTGATGGCCGACGGCCGTATCCGCGACGAGCTGCGTCAGCCCACTCGGGACACCATCCTCGCCTCGCTGGCCGCGGTGACGGCATGAGCGTGATCGTCGCACTGGCCTGGGCGCAGGTCCGTACCCACCCGACCCGGTTTCTGGCAATCATCGCCGCGGTTCTGCTGGCGACGGGGTTCCTCGCCGCCACCGCCACCTTCGCCGCCACCGCCAGCGAAGGGCTACGCCGCACCGCGGCGGCGCCGCTCACCATGGCCGACATCGTCATCGCTGCGGCGGACTCGGCGTCCGAACCGAGTTGGTACCGAACGGTGGCGGAGGTCCCGCACGTCCGCACGGTCGATCCGCAGTTCGCGCGAACGGTCAGCGTCGTCAGTGGCGAGCGACGCGGTTCGGCAACCGTGCAGAGTATCGCCGCCACCACCGCGGTCCGCTGGTTCGACCTGGACCGTGGCTCGTGGCCTACTGGGCCCCAGCAGGTCGTCGCGGACCAGCGGACCCTTGACGAGCTGGGGGCGGGCGTCGGCGACCCAGTGACCTTCCGGCAGGGCGACCGGCCGGCGGTCACCGTCACCGTGACGGGCTCGACCGACCTGGGGTTCCGTCCGTTGGCCGGTGCGTCATTCCGCTTCTACGCCGACCCGGCCTACTTCGCCGACGATGTGCCGCGCGCCGCCCTGGTCACGACCGACGACCCGAACCGGCTCGAGGCCACTATCGACTTGATTGATCGCATCCTGCCGTCGGGCGCGTCGGCGGTGAGTGCTTCCGTCGCGGCGGACGAGGCCGCCGCGCGCCTCGTCGGGGGGAGTACCCAGCTGATCGTGTTGATGCTCGCCCTCGTCGCGGTGGCCCTGCTGGCCGCCATCCTGGTCATCGCCAACACCTTCCAGGTGGTGGCCGCCCAACGGGTTCGTCAGACTGCCCTGCTGCGGCTCGTCGGCGGGCACCGAAGTCAGGTCAGCCGGATACTGCTGGCTGAGGCCGCCATCGTGGGCACGATCGGCGCCGTCATGGGTGCGGCGGCGGGTGTCGCGGTCGGCTACCTCGGCGCCGACCTGCTCGGCATCAGCGGTGGTGGCCTACGGGTGCACCCGCTGTCGCTGGCCGGCAGCGTGTTGGTCGGGATCATGGCCACGCTCTTCGCCGTCGGGTTGCCAACCCGACGCGTTGCGGGCGTCGCGCCGGTCCGGGCGCTCGGGGAGCTTCCCGAGGCGCCGCTCGCTGCGGTCCGCGCTCCGCGCCGCCTGGTCGCCGGCGTGGTGGTCACGCTCGGTGCGGTCGCGGTGCTGGCCGTGGCGGGGGCCGGCGGCTCGCTGCCGCTGGCCCTCGCCGGTGGCCTGTTGTTGGCGGCCGGCCTGTTGCTCATCCTGCCCCCGCTGATCGCGCTGCTGCTGCGGCCGATCGCCCGAATGTCGGAGCGGTTCGGCGTCGCCGCTGGCCTGGCCGGGAGCAACCTGAACCGGAACGCCCGGCGGACCGCCACGGCGGCGATGGCCGTGGTGGTCGGCGCGGCTCTGATCGCCTGCCTGACCGTGGCGGCCAGAACCGGACAGGCCACGGTGGAGGCGGACCTGGCGGCCCGCTACCCGGTGGCCGTAAGCGCCCACACCGAAGGTGGCCCTGTTGACGGTGCCACGGTTCGGGCGCTCGCCGCGGTACCCGAGCTGACCGCCTCGGCCACCGTGGGCACGGTAAACGCCCGGTTCTCCGACGCTGGCAAGGCCACCCCGACTCGAATCGCCGCCCTGCCCGCCAGCCTGGCCGACCAGCTGGCGCCCGAACTCGCCGCACCGACCGAAGCGCCGGTCCTCCTCGTACCCGAGGCGTACCTAACCGCTCGCGGCCTACTGGAGGGCAGCCCGGTGAGCGTCGGTGTCGGCGACCGGAACTTGAGCTTTGTCGTCCGCACCTCCCGGCTGGCCGATACCACGGGGCAGTTCCTCGGGGTGACCTCCGCCGACGCGCTCGCAGCACAGGGCGTCCCGACGGTCCCCACCACGATCTGGGCGGTGGCGAATCCCGACGTCGATCGGGCCGCGCTGGCCGACCGGGTGCATGCGGTCACCGCCGGTGATCTGGAGGTGGAGTTAGGCGGTGGCATCACCGAGGGGGGTGACCTCGCCGAGGTCCTCGCACTCCTGCTCGGGCTGGCACTCGCGATGCTCGGCGTAACCGTGATCATCTCGCTGCTCGGCGTGGCGAACCTGCTGGGCCTGTCGGTCGTCGAACGTACGCCGGAGCTGGTTCTGTTGCGGGCGCTCGGCACCCGGCGCGGGCGCCTACGGGCAATGCTCGCCATCGAGGCGGTGGCCATCACCGTGATCGGCGCTGTCACCGGCCTTGTGATCGGCGTGCCGGTGGGCCTGGTCGGTGCGATCGCCACCGTGCGTCCGACGGCCACACCGGTCATTGCGTTGCCCTGGTTGCAGCTGGCTCTGCTGCTGGCCGCAGCGGTGGTGACCGGGGTGCTGGCCAGTATCGCGCCGGCACAGCGGGCGGCGCGGATCTCCCCGGCGCAGAACTGGACACGCTAGGTTCGTCTTGGGCGACACCATCACTTCAGCGAGAGGAGTTTCGCGTGCCGGATGTGCAGCGGTCGGAGTTGATTGCGCTGCTCGACCTCGCACCCCACCCGGAGGGCGGCTGGTTCCGAGAGACGTGGCGCTCGACGCAGACACTGCGTCCCGCCGGGTACGACGGGAGCCGTAGCGCGGCTACGGCCATCTATTTTGTGCTGCACCCCGGTGAGTGCTCCCGGTGGCATGTGGTGCGCTCGGACGAGCTGTGGTTGTGGCACTCGGGCAGTCCGCTGACGCTGCGGTTCGGCGGCTCTGGCGAGCAGCCGGCGGACGAGTCCAGGGACGTGACTCTCGGCGCGGATGTCTCCGCCGGGCAGCGTCCGCAGGTGCTGATTCCGGGCGGGACGTGGCAGGCAGCGAGCCCAGCGGGTGACCAGCCGGTCCTGGTCAGCTGTGTGGTGGCGCCCGGGTTCGACTTCGCTGACTTCAAGCTGGAGTAGGTCTCCCCGGGGGAGCGAGTGCCGCCGTGTCGTACCTGCGGAGGAGAATCACCGGCGTGTACGAAGAGTGGGCTTCGCCGCTGCCGTTCGTCGTCGCCTGGCGGAGCGTCACGGTACCTGGTGGCGCTCCGCCGCGGGTGCTGCCCGATGGCTGCCTCGACCTGATCTGGCAGGACGGTGCGGTCTTTGTCGCCGGGCCGGACACGACCGCCCGGGTGGCGTCCTCCGCGCCGGGCAGTCGCTACGCCGCGCTGCGGTTCGGCGCCGGGACCGGACCTGGCGTGCTGGGCGTACCCGCAAGCGAGGTGGTCGATCGGCAGGTGCCGTTGGAGGCAATGTGGCCGGCGGCGCCCGTCCGCGCTATCGCCGAGGCGGAGGATCCGCTCGTCGCCTTGACGACCGCGGCGCGCCGTCGCTGGCGCGGCACCGACCGCGTGTTGGTCGCCCTGGTCGGTGCCGCGCGGGCCGGAATGTCCGTTGGCGTGGTCGCGGCGCGCTGCGGCCTCAGCTCCCGGCAGTTACAGCGGCGCAGCAATGCCGCGTTCGGCTACGGGCCGAAAACCCTGCACCGGATTCTGCGAATGCAGCAGGCCGTCGCGCTGGCGCGGACCGGCCAGCCCTTCGCGTCGGTAGCAACCGAGACGGGCTACGCCGACCAGGCCCACCTCGCCCGCGAGGTACGGGCGTTGGCCGGGGTGCCGCTCACCGCGCTACTTCGGTGACGTGATCTGGGCGAAGAGGTCCACCACGTTGCCGTCCGGGTCACGCACCTGTGCATAGCGTTGTCCCCACGGTGCGTCCCAGGGCTCCTGGACCGACGGGTACCCAGCGGCGACGAGGTCGGCGTGAAGCTTCGCCACCTCGGATGGGTCCGCGCAGCGAAAGGCCCAGCCGCCGGAGGGCGGCCCGGGTCGATAGTCCGGGTCGAACGACCGCAGCGAGGCGTGAGTGTCCCACATGAGCCGGATCCCGCCGGAAACGGTCACCTCGACGTGCGATTCGTCCTCCGCGCCGGCCGGAAACGGCAGGCCGAGTCGGCGGTAGAAGGATAGCGATGCTGCCATGTCGGCCACCGCGAGGCCGATCGCGTTGAAGGTTGGTGCCATGACCTCGACGGTACGAGCGGTTCGTGTCCCAGTCTTGAACGAATCGGACGGGCCCCGGGGTTCCTGGTCCGGGCGGACCCCCCCCGGGCACCACGCCTCACTGCGCCGCAGTACGTCACCCTGAGGTAGTGCTGGGCATACCCGAGCAGTACATCTACGCAGCTGGCTCGACCTTCCTGGCCTGACTAGCGTTGCCGTATGACCTTGGACAGACCCCTGCACCTGGCAGCGGCGCTTCGCCGGCCCGGCGATCGCCGGGAAGCTCTTCATTACCGAGGCGGCGATCGGCAAGCACGTCAGCAACATCCTTACCAAGCTTGAGCTGCCGCCCAGTGACGACACCAATCGCCGAGTGTTGGCTGTCCTCACCTACCTACGCACGGGCTCGCCGCACGCCTCGTAGGGACGAATCTCTCGCCGGCCCGCCGCTAGGCGAGTAGTGGCTCCAGGACGCTGGGGGTGGTCGCCTCGGTGTTGCTGAGCACCACGAACCGCCGGTTCAGTTCTGGAATGTTCCCGACGAACGTCTTGTAGCCCGCGTTGTGGCCGCTGTGGTGCCACCACCGTCGGTTGTGGAGCTCGCCCAGGAAGACGCCGTAGCCGTAGCCACTCTCCTCCGGACCCTTGCCGGTCTGAGCCCGTTCGGTCAGCATCAGCGTGCGGTAGGGCTCGCTCAGCAGCCGGCCGCTCTGGAGGGCGTCGAGCCAGGTCAGCATGTCGTTGGCGGTTGACCACACGTCACCGGTCCCCATGCCGACCACGTCCAGCTCCCAGGTCGGCAAGGGCTGGCCGTCGGCGTCGTGGCCGAGCGCCAGGTTCGGCTGTGTCGTGGGCATTCCGGCGAAGGTCTGGGTCAGGCCGAGGCGGTCGAAGATGCGGTCCGCCAGGAAGGCTCGGTAGGGCGTGTCGGCGGACCGTTGGACGATCTGCGCCAACAGCACGTACGCCGGGCTGCTGTATCTCCAGCCCTGCCCGGGTGCGTGTTGCAGCGGCACGGAGTGAAAGGTTTTCAGTAGTTCGCTCGGCTCAACCCGCTGCGCCAGATCGATCATGGGGTAGTCCTCCCAGTGGCCGAGGCCGGAGGTGTGGCTGAGCAGGTGGTGCAGCGTGATGTCCCGCCACTGCTCCGGGCAGCCGTCGACCCAGCGGCTGATCGGATCCTCGAGGAGCAGCGTGCCCTCTTCGACCAGCAGGAGTACCGAGGCGGCGGTGAACTGCTTGCTGACCGAGGCCAGCTGGAAGCGGACCGCAGTGGACTCGGCGACGACTATCTCGTCGCCCTGTTGGACCACTATGTCAACTTGGGTCATCGGCCCCACCATAGCGGCACCGGGGCCGTCCCGCCGGGGTGCCGCGGGCGCTCAGTCCTGGTCGGGGTGACGGCGAACAGGGAAGTTTCGAGAATGTTTCCGAAAACTCTTGCAGCATCTTTCATGGATGCCGCATCGTGTTCGCTACCGGATGGCCGTCCGCCCTTGCCGAGCACCCCTTCGCACGAGAGGTCCCGTCATGGAAACCGCGAGACCACATCCAGTTGGCCGCACCGGCCGTCTGGTGCTCGCCGCCGCGCTGGTCGCGGTGGGCGGCACCGCGGTCGTCACCGCCGCGACCACCGCCAGCTCCGCCCGCGCCGCTGTCGTGCTCAACGACAGCGAGGTGACCGCCAACCTGTGGCAGTGGAACTGGAACTCGGTCGCCACCGCCTGCACCGACCACCTCGGCCCCGCCGGCTACGGCGCGGTGCAGGTGGCCCCGCCACAGGAGTCGGTGTACCTACCCAACAGTGCCGACGGGGTGCACCCCTGGTACGAGGTCTACCAGCCGGTCTCGTACCAGCTGGAGAGCCGGTTCGGTAGCCGGGAGCAGTTCGCCGGCATGGTCACCACCTGCCACGACGCGGGCGTGCGGGTCTATGTGGATGCGATCGTCAACCACATGGCCGGCACCAACAACCCGGCGGGGACGCGCGGCTACGCCGGCACCGAGTTCTCCGGCCACAGCTACCCCGCGGTTCCCTACGGCGGCGGCGACTTTCACCGTCCGGGCGACAACTGCCCGACCGACGGCTCCATCAACGACTGGGACAACGTAGCCCAGGTGACCAGCTGTGAGCTGCTCTCCCTGGCCGATCTCTACACCGAGAAGGAGTACGTCCGAGACACGATCGCGGGGTACCTGAACGACCTGATCGGCCTCGGCGTCGACGGTTTCCGGGTGGACGCGGTCAAGCACATCCGCAAGGACGACTTCGCGGCGATCCTCAGCCGGCTGGACGACACCGTCGCGGAGGGGCGGCGCCCCTACGTCGCCCAGGAGATCTTCGACGGGGCCAACAACCCTGACCTCCAGGCCCGGGCGTTCATCGGCAACGGCGACGTGCTCGACTTCGCGTACGCCAAGGGTATTCGCTCCGCCTTCCAAGGCTCGATCGCGACGTTGGGCAATATTCCGAACTGGAACCTCGACGCGCTGAGTGCCAACGTCTTCTCGATGGTCACCAATCACGACCTGGAGCGCGACGGGGTGGTGCTGTCGTACAAGGACGGCACCGACTACGTGCTCGCCAACTACTTCGCGTTGGCCTACCCGCACGGCAAGCCGTCGGTCTTCGACAGCTTCACCTGGTCGAATCGGAATCAGTCCCCGCCACACAACGGCGGCGGGTATGTCACCGACACGGTCTGCGGCGGCGCCTGGAACTGCCTGAGCCAGAGCACCGGCGTCAAGGGCATGGTGGGCTGGGCCAACGCGGCGCGTTCGGTCCAGAGCGTCGCCGACTTCACCGCGGTCAACGACAACGTGATCGGCTTTCACCGGGGCGATCGGGCCTGGATCGGCATCAACGACTCCGGTGGCACCGCCACCGCCACCTTCGCCACCGGCCTCACTGACGGCGACTACTGCGATGTCATCTCCGGCGCGGCCGAAGGTAGTGGCTGCACCGGCGCTACCGTGAGTGTCACCGGCGGTCAGGCCACCGTGAGTATCCCGGCGAACAACGCTGTCGCCATCCACGTCAACGCCCGCCCCGGCGCGACGCCGTCGCCGACGGTCAGCCCCACCGGTGACCCTACCGACGAGATCGCCACGACCTTCACGGTCAGTGCGATCCCCAGCGCCGATCAGGAGGTCTACGCCGTCGGTAGCGTCTCCGAACTCGGCTCCTGGGCCCCGGCCGCCGCGGTGCGGCTGACCCCGCAGGGTCCGAACACCTACCGTGGGACGATCGACCTGCCCCCGTCCACCGCGGTCGAGTACAAGTTCATCAAGGTGACCGGTGGGGGAGACGTGACCTGGGAGTCCGGCGAGAACCGGAGCTTCACCACCCCCGCCTCCGGGACGTACGCGCTGACCGAGACCTTCCGGGGCGACTCGATCCCCGCCCCGGCGATCCCCAGCTCGTTCCACGCCACTGTCTACACCTACTTCGGGCAGAACGTCTTTGTGGTCGGCAATGTCACGGAACTGGGCAGCTGGAATCCGGACAACGCCATCGCGCTCTCTGCGGCCGACTACCCGGTCTGGCGGGCGACCGTCGACCTGCCGCCGAACACCCACATCGAGTACAAGTATGTGAAGAAAAATCCGGACGGTTCGGTGACCTGGGAGTCCCAGTCGAACCGGAGCTTCACCACCCCGGCCACCGGGACCCGCGCCAACACCGACACCTGGCGCTAGCCGCAGCAGGGCCCACCCGCGGAGTGACCTCCGCGGGTGGGCCCTGGTGCTGGGAGGGTGGGCACCCTATCTGCGCGCGAGTTCCGCCTCGATTCGGCGGACCAGTGTCTTTCGGCTCTTGCCGGCGCGTTCGCGCCGTAGCGCCGACCGGAGTTGGCGGGTGTCGAGCCCGGTCAGCCGTTTCGCCGCGTCGGGGACCCGCAGGTCGAGTAGCCGGTCGACCGACGTGGTGTCGCGGCGGGTACGGCTGGCCGGCCCGGTGTTGGCCACGTACTGCCGGCCGCTCCTCGACGCCGTTCGTTTCTTGGTGTCGGTGGCGCGGCGTTCCTTTTCGGGGAGTTCCTTCCACCCGCGTTCGGGCAGGTAGCGCTTCGTCTCGCCGTCCTGGCGCGCCCGGGTGCCGCCCTCTCGGGTTTGCCACTTCTCGCGGCCCCACTGCCGCCGGGATCGCTGCCGTTCGTCTCGTGGCCCCTGGTAGCCCCCGCCCTGCCGTTCGTACTCCTTGACCAGCAGTTGCGACTTTCGAGCCGACCACTGTCCGGGTCGGGCGCCCTTGTCGGAGGCATTGATCTCGTCTTTGAGCTTTCTTCGTAGCTTCGGATCGGTGTACCGCGCCATGCCCCGGGCTACCCGGTGCCGGCGTGCCATACGCCCCGCATCCCGGTCGAGCGATCGGTCGCTACGCCATACCCGTTAAGCAGCGATTACGGAAAGTTTGCCCTTCCGTTACGTCGGCAATCAGCTTAATCTATTGCTGGAAGCGCTCCCAAATGTCCACCACCACTACCACTAGGAGCTTCCGTGTCCCTGAAATCAAGATTGCCGGCTGCCGCGGTGGCGGCCTGCGTAGCTCTCGGGCTGACGGCCGCCGCCCCGGCCGCGTTCGCCACCACCGCACCCCAGCCGGAGGTGCGGGTCGTCTCGGCTCCGCCAGCGGCCGACTGGCTGCACGCCGACGGCAACAAGATCGTGGACGAGGCGGGCAACCAGGTGTGGTTGACCGGCGCGAACTGGTTCGGCTACAACGCCACCGAACGGGTCTTCCACGGCCTCTGGGCCGGCAACATCGAGATCATCACGCGGCAGATGGCCGAGCGCGGAATCAACATCGTACGGGTGCCGATCTCCACGGAGCTGCTGCTGGAGTGGAAGGCCGGCCAGACGGTGCTGCCGAACGTGAACCTGTCGGTCAACCCGGAGTTGATCGGCCTGGACAACCTGCAGATCTTCGACTATTGGCTGGCCCTATGCGAGGAGTACGGGCTGAAGGTCATGCTCGACGTGCACAGTGCTGAGGCTGACAACTCCGGCCACTTCTACCCGATGTGGTACAAGGGGGAGACTACCCCGGAGCTGTTCTACCAGGGCTGGGAGTGGGTCGCCGCGCGGTACCAGCACAACGACACCATCGTCGCGATGGACATCCAGAACGAGCCGCACGGCACCCCGGACAACCCGCCCCGGGCCAAGTGGGACAGCACCAGCGACACCGACAACTTCAAACACGCCTGCGAGACGGCGGGCAATCGAATCCTCGCGATCAACCCGAACGTGCTGATTCTCTGCGAGGGCATCGAGGTCTACCCACGCCCGGGGGAGAGCTGGGACTCACCCAACACCGACCCGGACCAGAGCCCCAACTACCACTACAACTGGTGGGGCGGCAACCTGCGGGGGGTGAAGGACCACCCGATCAATCTGGGCGCCCACCAGGACCAGTTGGTCTATTCGCCGCACGACTACGGGCCACTGGTGCACGAGCAGCCGTGGTTCCAGAAGGACTTCGACAAGACCACGTTGACCAACGACGTGTGGCGACCAAACTGGCTCTACCTCCACGAGGAGGACACCGCGCCGCTGCTGGTCGGCGAGTGGGGTGGCCGGTTCGGGCAGGACGAACGGCAGGACAGGTGGCTGAAGGCGTTGCGGGACCTGATGGCCGAGCAGCGGATCCACCACACCTTCTGGTGCCTGAACCCGAACTCCGGCGACACCGGCGGCCTGCTGCAACACGACTGGCAGACCTGGGACGAGGTCAAGTACGAACAGGTGCTCAAGCCGGCGCTCTGGCAGTACAACGGCAAGTTCGTCAGCCTGGATCACCAGGTACGGCTCGGTGGCGACGCCTCGACCACCGGCATCAGCCTCACCGAGCGCTACGCCGGCGGCGGGAACGACACTGTCGCGCCGACCGCCCCGGGGCGTCCCGTGGCCAGTGACCTGACCGCCACCACGGTCACCCTGACCTGGGACGCCGCCACCGACAACGTCGGGGTCGTCGGGTACGAGGTGCGGAGCGCGACCGCCGGCGGTCCGCCGAGCACGGTCGCTACTGTCGCCGGCACCACCCATCAGGTGACCGACCTGGCGGCCGAGACCGAATACACCTTCACCGTACGGGCCCGGGACGCGGCGGGAAACGTCTCCGCCGCCTCCCCGGCCCGTACCGTCACCACCCCACCCGGCGGTGGTGGTGGAGATAGCGGCTGTAGCGCCACGTACCTGTTGACGAGTACGTGGCCGGGAGGCTTCCAGGGTGAGGTCACCGTGGAGAACACCGGCACCGCAGCCATCGCCGGCTGGCAGGTCACCTGGACCGACCCGGGCGGGACCGCGGTCACCTCGCTGTGGAACGGCCGGTGGACGGTCACCGATGGTGCGAATGTGGTGCGCAACGAGTCGTACAACGGTCAGCTGGCGGCCGGGAGCAGCACCACGTTCGGCTTCACCGGCACCGGTCCGGGCGCCGCGCCGGCCGGGCCGACCTGCACCGCCCACTGACCCTGACCCCGGGTGAACCGGGTCGCCAGAAGGGAGAAATGGCGCGGCTATCGTGGGTGCACCGTGTAGGTCAGGTGGGTCACCCGTGCCGACGACTTCGAATGAACTGGCTTCAGCGCGATCCGGGACGCGTCCACACCCTCGAAGAGGCGGGTGCCGGCGCCGAAGAGTACCGGTGCGACCGAGACCGACAATTCGTCGACCAGGCCCGCGTTGAGGTACGCCTGGGCCGTCTCGCTGCCGCCGGAGATGCGGATATCCCGCTCGCCGGCGGCCTCGCGGGCCTGATCCAGCGCGTGCTGAATGCCGTCGTTGACGAAGTGGAACGTGGTCCCGCCGGGCCGTTCCCAGGGGGAGCGCCGCTCGTGGGTGAGGACGTACACGGGGACGTGGAAGGGCGCTTCCTCCGGCCACGCGTGCTCGCCGAGGTCGAACATGCGCTTGCCCATGATGTTCGCGCCGGTACGTTCGAACGTCTCTCGGACGAAGTCGTTGTCACCCCCCTCCTCGCCGCCTTCCCCCAGGTGGAGCCGTTCCCGGAAGTACCGCTGCGGGAAGAGCCACCCCTGAAGCTCCATCCACTGGGCCATCCAGTAGTCGAGCCGCGGGTCCCGCTCTCGCTGTTCGGGCGTGGCGTGGAGACCTTCCATCGACTCGGGCGCGCTGAAGCCGTCGAGCGACATGGAAAGGCTGACAAACACCTTGCCCGGCATCAGCGGGCACCCTTCCGGGCGATCTCGGCGGCGTAGGAGGCCAGTTTGCCCAGCGTCTGCTCGCCGCGCTCGATCGCGCGGTACTCCAGCACAACCCGGTCCCGTAGTTGTCGGGTGGGGAAGATGCTGCGCATGACAATCTGGGTCGTGGCGCCGTGTGGCGTGAAGTCCAGGATCGATTCGAAGCTGTTCGGGTCATCGCGGTACGCACCGTGCAGCAGCGTGATCCGCTTGGGTAGGACGATCTCGGTCCACATGATCCACTGCGGGTAGTCGGTCCCGTCCGGTCCGTGCATCACGAAGTCCCAGACTCCACCTTCGTGGAACTCGAAGGCGTACGTGGTGGTGGTGAACCCGTCCGGGCCCCACCACCGGGACAGGTGCTCAACCTCGGTGAACGCCTCAAATACCAGCTCCTGCCGGGCGTCGATGAGCCGGGAGACGACAATCTCCCGGTCCGTCGTGGCCGGCTGCGTGTCTTGCCTTGTCCCTGTCACTGGCCGTTCCTCCTGTCGTGCTTGAGGTCTTGGACGTAGCTGTTCAGTCGATCGAAACTCTCGTTCCAGAACTGTTCGAATCCGCCGATCCACTCGTGGACCGGCCGCAGCCCTTCCGCGTCCAGGCTGTAGCGGCGCTGCCTGCCCACCCCACGGACCCGCACCAACCCCACCTCCCGGAGCACCCGCAGATGCTTGGAGGCCTGCGGCTGGCTCATCCCCAGTTCCTGGGCCAGATCGGTCACCGGCCACTCACCGGCCCGCAGCAGCCCGAGGATGTCTCGACGCTGCGGCTCCGCGATCGCGTTGAACGCGTCCGATGTCGTCGCTGCTCGCGCCATGACGGCCATAGTATGCCTATAACGGCATGCGTCAAGCCGGCGGAAAGGTGTGTCCTGGTCGGGCGGCTTCCAATCGCGGCGATGGCCGGTGGCGATGGCGATGGCGGTGGTGGCGGTGGACGGTGGTGGCGGACTCGGTGCCCTCGGGTTTCGAGTACCGCCATGATCAAACCTGGTGGAATCAATTCCCCTGTTATAACCTGTTCTAGATTCATCTCAAAGAGGAGGTCACGATGGCTGCAGTGACGGTCGAGGCCGACGCGAAGGCGGATCCGACGCAGGTCTGGAAGCTCGTGGTGGCCCTGCCGAGGGTTCCGGAGTGGAACACGATGCACGAGGGCTTCGCCGGCGAGGTGCCGGAAACCCTCGGCGAGGGGACTACGTATCAGCAGCGGGTAAAGCTGATGGGCATGCCGGCCGAGATGGCCTGGCGGGTGACGAAGGCAGAGGAGCCGGGGCGCCTGGAGCAGGCGGGCGACGGCCCGATGGGCGTCAAGGCGAAGATGGTGATCGCGGTCGAGTCGAGCGGCGGGGGCTCGCACATCACCTACGGGATGGAGTTTGCCGGCCCGGCGTTGAAAGGCGCGATGGACGGAATGTTGCAGAAGCAGGCCACCGCGGCGTGTCAGCAGGCGTTGGCGAAGCTCGTCGCGTTGCTGGACTGAGGTCGTTTCCGGGGCCAGCCACGCCGTTGTTTCCGTGAATTCTGTGGTAACGGACCACGGCGTGGCTGGTTTTGGTGTTCGGGGGCTTCCTCTGGTGATCGATAAAGGGCAGGTGTCGAGCTGTACTGAAACGTGTTCTAATAGCAAAATGGGACCGAACTTTGAGCTCGACGATGCCCAGCAGTCGATTGTTCATCTCGCCGACGAGGTGCTGAGCGACAGCGAGGGCACGCCGGAGCGCCTGTGGAAGGCCCTCGGTCAGTCCGGCCTGCTCGGCCTCGCTGTGCCGGAGAGGCTGGGCGGTGCTGGATTGGGCGCGATGGCGATTGGTGTGCTGCTCACCGAGATCGGGCGGCGCGCTGCCCGGGTTCCCGCCTGGTCCACGCTGTCGCTCGGTGTTCTCCCGGTGGCCCGAGCGGGCACTCCCGAGCAGCAACGCGAGCTGCTGTCGGGCGTGCTCGAGGGACGGGTTCTGACGGCTGCCCTGGGGACGCCGCTGCCGGTCACCGACGGCTGGCGGATCACCGGGGCCTGCGGTCCGGTTCCGGACGCTGACGCGGCCTACCGGGTTCTGGTCCCGGTGCGAGTACGCGGGGGCGGGCCGACAGTTGCCCTGATTGATCCCACCGCGCCGGGGGTGACGCTGCTGCGCACCCCGACCTCGGCCGGGGCCGACGAGTTCATGCTGCGGCTCGAGGGCGCCGCGGCGGAGCCACTGGGCGACGCCGAGGTCGAACTGCGCCGGTTCGCAGTCGCCGGAGCCTGTGCGCTGGGCGACGGCGCGCTGGCCGGTGCCTTACAGCTGACCGCCGACCACGTGCGAGACCGGCAGCAGTTCGGCCGCCCGCTGGCCACGTTCCAGGCGGTCTCCCAGCAGATCGCCGATGTGTACGTCGCCGCTCGCACGATGCATCTGGCCGCGCTCGCCGCCAGTTGGAGTGCCGAGGTGGGCAAGGACGCCGACGGGTGGACCGGCGCGTACTGGCTGAGCAGCGTCGCTCAGCCGGCGTTGCGCACCTGCCATCACCTGCACGGGGGGATGGGGCTGGTCGCCGACTACCCGCTACACCGACATACCGCCCTGGTCCGGGACCTGGTCCGGCACCTTGGCGGCACCGAGTACTGCCTGCAGCAACTGGGAGCCCAAGGTGTTCATCGATTTGACTGAGGAACAGCACGCCCTGCGGGCGCGGCTGCGCACGTACCTCGCCGAGGTGTTGCCACCAGCGGAGCGCGCCATCCTGCTGCGCGAGCGGCACGGCATGGTCTACCGCGAACTGATCCGTAGACTCGGCCGAGACGGCTGGCTGGGCCTGGGTTTCCCGACCCGGTTCGGCGGCGGTGGGCTCGGCCCGGTGGAGCAGCAGATCTTCGTCAACGAAGCAGCCCGCGCCGACGTTCCACTGCCCGCGGTCACCCTGCAGACCGTGGCGCCGACGCTGCTCGCCCACGGCTCGCCCGAACAGCAGGAGTTCTTCCTGCCCCGCATTCTGGCCGGGGAGCTGCACTTCGCGATCGGCTACACCGAGCCCGAGGCCGGCACCGACCTCGCCGCGCTGCGCACCCGGGCGGTACGCGACGGGGACGCGTACGTGGTGAACGGTCAGAAGACCTTCACCACCGGGGCGCACGAGGCGGACTATCTCTGGCTCGCCTGTCGCACCGACCCGGACGCGTCCCGGCACCACGGCCTCTCCATCCTCATCGTGGATACGACGCACCCCGGCTATTCGTGGACGCCGATTATGACCTGCGATGGGGCGCACCACGTCAACGCGGTCTATCTGACTGATGTGCGGGTGCCGGTGGCCCGGCGCGTGGGTGCCGAGAACGACGGCTGGCGACTGCTGACCACGCAGCTCAATCACGAGCGGGTGATGCTGGGCCCGGCCGGGCGGCTCGGTGCCCTCGGCGAACGGGTGCACGACTGGGCGTACTCGAGGAGCCTGCTCGAAGCCCCGGACGTGCGACGCGTCCTCGCTCGCGTCGCCGCCTGCCAGCGCATCAACGAACTGCTCAACTGGTCGGCGACCGGGGACGAACCCAATGCGGCGGACGCCTCGGTCACCAAGGTCTTCTCGTCGGAATGGCTGCTGCGGATCAGCCAGGAACTGGAGGAGGTAGTGTGGCGCCGCGGCGACCCCGCCGACCCGGCGACGGCAGAGCTGTTGACCTGGCTTGACGTGCAGACCAAGCGGAACCTCGTGCTCACCTTCGGCGGTGGGGTCAACGAGATCCAGCGGGAACTGATTGCGTCCGCGGGGCTCGGGTTGCCTCGCGTGCCGCGCTAGTCCTCAGCGGAGGGTGATGTTCACGTCGGAGAGGGCCGGGGCGTTGTCCCGGTCGGCAACCGAGGCGCGCAGCACCAGCTGACCGTCTTCCCGCCAGATCTCGGTGCGCAGGGTTTCGCCCGGAAAGACGACCCCCGCGAAGCGGGCCTGGTAGCCGGTCACCCGTTCCGGGTCGCCGTCGAGCAGGGTGTCGATCGCCGCCTTCGCCACGATCCCGTACGTGCACAGCCCGTGCAGGATCGGCCGGGGGAACCCGGCGTGGGCGGCGAAGGCCGGGTCGACGTGCAGCGGGTTGCGATCGCCGCAGAGCCGGTACCAGAGGGCCTGCCGCGCATCGGTGGGGGAGAGCACCACCGCGTCGGGTGCCCGTTCGGGCACCGGAACCCGCGTGGTCGGCCCCCGTTCCCCGCCGAACCCGCCCGCACCCTTGACGAAGATGCTGATCCGACTGGTGAACAGCTCAGTGCTGGTCTCGGTGACGATGACCGCCGCGCTGCCCTTGTCGTACACGGCGGCGATCCGCGAGCGGGCCGCACAGCTGCCCTTTGCCGGGATCGGCTGGTGTAGTTCGAGCTCCTGCCGACCGTGGACAACCTGGGCCAGATCGATGTCGATGCCGGGCATGGTCAGCGTGGGCGGCTCGGTGTCCCGCAGGGTGGCGGTCACCGTGGCGAAGGTGGGCAGGACCCCACGCAGCGCGCCCTCGTAGACGTAGGACAGCTCGTCGGGGCCAGCGCCGACGGCCAGGTGGTACAGCAGGACGTCGGTGCTGTCCCAGCTTAGGTCCCGGCCGGGAAGTTCGGCGCCGACGGCGACGGCGGGGTCGATGGGCATCAGTCCTCCTGGCGGGGGGTGGGGGTGGTGGCCTTCGTGGCCAGGTCGAGTGCGGCCAGGTAGCCGAAGACGAGGGCCGGGCCGAGGGTCGCACCGGCGCCGGCGTAGCTGCGCCCCATCACCGAGGCGCTGACGTTGCCCGCCGCGTACAGCGCGGGTACGACCGTGCCGTCCGGGCGCAGCACCCGGGCCCGTTCGTCGGTCCGCAGGCCGCCCTTGGTGCCCAGGTCACCGGGGACCATGCGGAACGCGTAGAACGGGGGCCGGGCCACGGCGCCCAGGCACGGGTTGGGCCGGTGCCGCGGGTCGCCGTAGTAGCGGTCGTAGGCTGAGTCCCCGCGGTGGAAGTCGTCGTCCCGACCGCGCTGCGCAAACTCGTTGAACCGGAGCACGGTACCAGTCAACGCGGTGGCGGGCACTCCGATCTGGTTGGCCAGGTCGTCCAGGGTGTCGGCGCGGTGCGCCGCCCCCGAGGTGAACCAGCGCCGTGGTAAGTGGGAGCGTGGGGCCCGGCCGCCGAACAGGTAGCGGTCCCGGTAGGTTTGGTCGGCCACCAGCCACGCCGGTTGGTCGACCCCCGGGCTGAGCATGGCGTGCACCGCGTCCACGTAGGGGGCCGCTTCGTTGACGAAGCGCCGGCCGTTGGCATCAACCATGAGGCAGCCGGGCTGGTTGCGCTCGGCGAGGCAGAAAAAGGGCCCGCCGGGGAGCGGAATCGATGGCCCCCACCATGCCTCGTCCATCAGGTCGAGGGCGGCGCCGAGCCGTCCGCCCGCCTCGATGCCGTCACCCGTGTTGCCGGCCGCGCCAGTGGTCCACTCCGTGCCGATCCCCGCCTGGTACTTCTGGCGCATCGACTGGTTGTGCTCAAACCCGCCGCTGGCCAGCAGCACACCTCGTCGGGCGTGGAACAGCACCGGGGCGCCGGCCTGCTGGGCGGTAACCCCGGTGACCCGGCCCCGTTCGAGGAGCAGGTCGGTCATCGGCGTGTTGAGCCGGACCGGGACGCCGGCGTTGCGCAGGCCGGCGCGGAGCCCGGCGGCGAGCGCCTGGCCCATGGTGAGCAGCTGCCGACGCCGGATCCGGGCGCCCAGGCCGCGGGCGGCGAGCCGGACCACGGTGCGGATCGCCCGCGGATGTCGGAGGCCCAGCGACAGCCATCGGTAGTCGACCTGGGTGACCGCCACCCCCTCCGGCACCGCCTGGTAGGGCGCGGCCAGCGTCGCGAGGTCAGCTCGGACCAACCGGGTGTCGAGCAGGAGCGGCTCGATGCTGCGCCCGCCCGGAAGCCCACCGGGAGCCTCGGGGTAGTAGTCCGGATAGCCGGGCACCCAGGCGAAGTCGAGTGGGGTGTGATCGCGGACGAAGTCGACCACCTCCGGTGCGGCGGCGAGGAACGCGTTTTGCCGGGCCGGGGTGGCATCGGCGCCGGCGACGTACGCCAGGTAGGTGCGCGCGTCTTCTGCTCGGTCGGCGACCCCAGCCCGGGCCAGCACCTCGTTGCCGGGAAGCCAGAGCCCGCCGCCGGAGCGGGCGGTGGAACCGCCATATGTCTCGGCCTTTTCCAGCACGACCGCGCTCAGGCCCCGGTGCGCCGCGGTGAGTGCCGCGACCATGCCGGCACCGCCGCTGCCGACGACGACAACATCGAATTCTTGCTCCGGTATCGACACGAGAACAGGTTATAGTTTTATCCGGCTCGCCACCACCGGTCGGGGACGGTGTCTGCCTCGTGGTCGGCGCAGCCGACCACATTGACCTGCGGAACACTACGGAGGCGCGGTGACCGAGGAGTGGGACCAGACAGCCGACGTCGTGGTCGTCGGCTTCGGCGCGGCCGGGGCCTGTGCGGCGGTTGAGGCGGCCGACGCGGGAGCGCGCGTCCTGGTGCTCGACCGCTTCTCCGGCGGCGGCACCACCGCGATGTCCGGTGGGGTGATCTATGCCGGTGGCGGGACCCAGCAGCAGCGTGCGGCCGGCGTCACCGACACCCCCCAGGCGATGCTGGACTACCTGCGCGAGGAGGTCGGCGACACCGTCACTCCCGCGACCCTGCGCCGGTTCTGCGAGCAGAGCGCCGACGCGATCGACTGGCTGGCCGGCCTCGGCGTGCCCTTCGAGGCGAGTCTCTGTCCCTACAAGACCTCGTACCCGACCGATCGCCACTACCTGTACTACTCCGGAAGTGAGCCGTCCTTCGCCCACCGGGCGCCACCTGCGCCACGCGGCCACCGGGTGCACGCCCGCGGCACCTCCGGTCGGTTGCTGGCGGCCCGGCTCGCCGCTGCCACCCGTGCCCGCGGCGTCGAGCTGCTCGCACAGACCCGTGCCGAGCGGCTCGTCACCGGCCCCGACGGCCGAATCACCGGAGTCGAGTGCCGGACCCTGCACGGTGCCCCCCGCTGGGTCCGGCTCGCCCACCGGCTCCTGCACCGTTGCGCGGTTCGGCCCGGTGTCTACCTGCCGGCCCTGGGGAGCGCGCTGCGTCGGCCGGTCGCCTGGCTGGAGCGGCGGTACGGCCGTCGGCTGCGGGTCCGGGCGGCCGGCGGTGTCGTGCTCTCCGCCGGCGGCTTCGTCTTCGACCGGGAACTGCTTCGTACCCACGCGCCGGAGTACCGCGGCGGGATGCGCCTGGGCACGCCCGGTGACGACGGCTCCGGAATCCGGCTCGGCGTGGCGGCTGGCGCAGCCACCGCCCACCTCGACCGGATGAGCATCTGGCGATTCCTGGCCCCGCCCGCGGCGATGCTCGGCGGCCTGCTCGTTGACCGGGATGGGCGACGGATCTGCGACGAGTCCCGCTATGGCGCGGCTGTCGGCGAGGCGATCCGGCGCGCGCCGGGTGCGCGGGCCTGGCTGCTGCTCGACGGCGCCCTGCGCGCTGAGTGCCGCCGGCAGCTGCGGGCCCAGACGCTGTGGTTCCAACGCTTGCAGGCACGGTGGCTGCTGACGTTCGGCCAGGTCACCGCGGCGACACCAGCGGCGGTCGCCCGCCGCGCCGGAGTGAATCCCGAGCAGCTGATCGACACCCTCACGGCCTATCAGTCAGCTGGCCCCGACCCGGCCGGCAAGCCCGCCGACCAGGTTCGGCCCCTGGCCGTTCCGCCGTACTCGCTGGTCGATGTCTCGGTGCGGGCCCGGCTCTTCGCGCCCGCACCCATGCTCACCCTCGGTGGCCTCCGGGTGGACGAGGAGACCGGGCAGGCCCTGGGCGCCGACGGCGTCGGTGTACCCGGCCTGTACGCCGCTGGCCGTACTGCGGTCGGCATCTGCTCCCGTAGCTACGTCAGTGGGCTGTCGTTGGCCGACTGTGTCTTCTCGGGCCGTCGGGCGGGCCGAAGCGCCGCGACCCGGGGCCAGGAGAGCGGCGGCTGACGGCCGGGCACGCTAACCGCCGCTCGGGACCACGGCGGCGGCAAGTCGCCGTCAGTAGTAGGTGACCGACACCTCGTCGCTCCGGGCGAATGCCTGGCAGGTGAGGATGTAGCCGGCGGCGAAGTCTTCCTCATCCAGGATCTCGTTGTGCGCGAGGTCGACCTGACCGTCCAGCAGTCGGCAGGCGCAGGCGCCGCATTGGCCCTGGCGGCAGGAGAACGGCGGGTTCAGCCCGGCCGCGATCAGCACGTCCAGCAGGCGGGTGCCGGCCGGCCATGGTAGGCGGTGGGTCTGGCCGTCGAGCTCAACTTCGAGGGTGGCGTCGCGGTCGTCAGCCGTGCGCTGCGCGACCTCGAAGCGTTCGACCTGGATGCGGTCTGCCGGCACGCCCGCGCGCTGTAGCGTGTCCTGGGCTACCACGACGAAGGGCGCCGGACCGCAGACGTAGGTCTCCCCGCCGGCATAGGGGCTGATCAGGGTCGCCAGCGTGGCGGGATCCGGGGTGCCGCGTTCGCTGTCCAGCCAGTGGATCACGCTCAGTCGGTCGCCGTGTAGCTCGCTCAGCGTGGCCAGCTCGGTGGCGAAGATGATCGAGTGCTGGTCGCGGTTCGCGTACACCAGGGCAAGCCGGCCGCGACCGGCCGCGAGTACGGACTTGATGATGGACATCACCGGGGTGATGCCGCTGCCGCCAGCGAGCAGAAGTAGGTCGCCGTCGAGTGATTCGGGGGTGAACGAGCCGGCCGGCGGCATGAGCTCCAGGCTGGCTCCGGCGCGGATGTCGTCGCAGATCCAGTTCGATGCCGGCCCGTCGGGTACGCGTTTGACGGTGATCTTCAGATTCGTCTCGGTGTACGGAGAGCTGGACAGCGAGTAGCAGCGGGCCACGATTCCCCGGCTGTGCGGCACGCGGACGGTGAGGTACTGGCCGGGGCGGTAGGCGAACTCTTTGGCCAGCTCCGGTGGCACGCTCAGGACCAGGGAGTGCGCCTCGGGCGTCTCTTCGATCACGTCGGTGACGCGCAGCCGGTGGTACATCACGTCACCCCCAGGCTTCCGGTACGCACCGCGTGCTGAATGCTCGTGCGCAGGTCGGGGCAGGTGGGCACCGGTGCGTGCCGCTGCTCGTCGTTGGTCAGCGCGGCGCATCGGCGGGCGGCCCGCGTGCTCCACTGCACGCTGGTCTGCTGCGGGCTCGACTTGCGTACCTGGACCTGAGCGGCGCAGCGGGCGCAGGACAGCTCCACATAGCCGCCGATCAGATACTCCTGCCGCTCGGTGGGCGGGTCGGTGCGGTTCATGACGCGGAATCGGCCTTTCGATCGAGGTTGGCCGCCACCTCGGCGGTCCAGGTTTCGACAGCCCTGCTGGTGTCGACCTCGAACTCGTAGCGGGCCACCATGTCTTCAGTAACCTCTTCAACGTCCACGTAGAACTGCTCGTACCAGCGGCGGAGCTGGTAAACCGGGCCGTCCTCGGCGCAGAGGAGCGGATTGTCGACCCGGCTCTTGTGCTTCCAGATCTCGACGTCCTGCTGGAAGCCGACCCCGATCCCGGCCGCGAACTTCGCCGCCGCCTTGTCGGCCTGTGCGGCGGTGAGGCCGGGTAGTTGCTTGACGATGATGCCCCACTGCAGCATGAACGAGTTGGCCGAGATGGGGTAGTGGCTGTTGATCAGTACGGACTCCACCTCGATGCCGCGGTAGTCGTTGAAGAGATAGTCGATCATGTAGGAGGGTCCGTAGTAGGCGGCTTCCGAGCGGAGCGTGGCATCCCCGGACTGCCGGGTGGCGGTCGGTACGTCCGGCCGCGGCCGGGTCTGCAGGTACTGCGCGGCCACCTGGCCCTCGAACACGTTCTTGAAGTACGTCGGGAATGCGAAGTGGATGTAGAAGAAGTGCGCCATGTCGACCACGTTGTCGATAACTTCGCGGCAGTTGGCACCGTCGATCCGGATGGAGTCCCAGGTCCAGCTGGTCCACTCGGGGGAGAAGGCGGCGTCGATGCGGGGGATCGCCGCGGACGGCGGTGGCGGAGCACCCTGCGGGTCGTTCCAGATGAACAGTTGACGGTTCTCCTCGCACGTGGGCCAGGAGCGGGTACGGGCGCGGGGCGGAACTCGATGGGCGTACGGCACCGCGGTGCAGCGACCGTCCCCGCGCCAGCGCCAGTCGTGGAACGGGCAGGCGATCTCGTCGTCCTTGATGGTGCCCATCGTCAGGTCGCCGCCCATGTGGCGGCAGTACCCGTCGAGCACGTGCAGGGTGCCGGTCGAGTCGGCGAAAACCACGAGTTTGGTGCCGAACGCCTCGACGGCGTGCGGTTTGCCGTCGCGGAACGAGTCGGCCAGTCCCAGGCAGTGCCAGCCGCGGGCAAATCTGGTGGGCAGAACCCCGCTCTCGATCGTGCGTGCTGCCTCGACGTTGGTCATGTCGCTCCTCAGTTGTGATGGAACGCGTTACAGGTCCTGCTGATCACATAGTAGCCGCCAAGTAGAACGTGTTCTATTATAGGGATCGTCACGTTCCTCAGCCAAGTCACCGGAGGGGATCTCATGGAGGGCGCCGAACTGGTCGCACGGGGGGTACGGGAGCTGTTGCCCGTCCTGCGGGAGGCGGCCCAGGAGACCGAGGATCGCCGAACGCTCTCCGCCGAGCACCTCAAATCATTGGCCTCCACCGGCTTCTTCCGGCTGCTGCAGCCGGCTTGGTGCGGCGGGCTCGAGGCCGACCCGACGGCCTTCTTCAGCTGCGTTCGCGGCATCGCCAGCGCCTGCGGATCGACCGGCTGGGTCGCATCGGTGATCGGGGTGCACAACTGGCAGTTGGCTCTCTTCCCCGAACAGGCCCAGCAGGACGTCTGGGGTGCTGACCCCAGCGCCCTGATGTCCTCCTCCTACGCCCCCACCGGCAAGATCCAAGAAGTCGACGGGGGATACCGGGTGAGTGGGCGGTGGAGCTTCTCGTCCGGATGCGACCACGCCACCTGGGTTCTGCTCGGCGGCATCGTGCCCGGCCAGGACGACAACCCCGCCGACTTCCGCACGTTCCTGCTCCCCGCGGCCGACTACACGATCGAGGACGTTTGGCACACGATCGGTCTGCGGGGCACCGGTAGTAACGACATCGTCGTGTCCGACGCGTTCGTCCCGGCGTATCGGTCGCTCAGCTTCGGCGACACGGCTCGGTGCGTCTGCCCCGGCCAGGAGCGCAACTCCGGGCCGCTCTACCGCATCCCGTACGGCTCGATCTTCCCGTACACGATCACCGCCCCGATCATCGGGATGGCGACCGGGATGTACGAGGCGCACGTGAACCACATGCGGGAGCGGGTCCGCGCCGCCTACGCCGGGGTACGGGCCGCCGAGGACCCGTACTCGCAGGTGCGGGTCGCCCGGGCGGCTGCCGACGTGGACGCGGCCTGGCTCGCCCTCACCGCCGACATGAGCGAGCTGATGGGACTGGTCACGGCGGGGGAGAAGCTGCCGATGCGGCTGCGCCTGCGGGCGCGTCGCAACCAGGTTCGGGGCACCGAGCTGGCGATCCAGGCCGCGGACCGGCTCTTCGAGAACTCCGGTGGTCGGGCGATCTACACGAGCCACCCGATCCAGCGCTTCTGGCGCGACGCACACGCCGGCCGGGTGCACGCCATTAACGATCCCGAACGCGCCCTGTCCATGTACGGCAGCGGCGAGTTCGGCCTGTCCGTCGCAGACGCGATGGTGTGAGGACGCCATGACGACCAGCACAATCATCGACGCCACCGCAGCCGGGCTGCACTATCACCGGGCCGGGCCGGCGGGCGTACACCCGGTCGTGCTGCTGCACGGCGGCGGGCCCGGCGCCTCGGCCTGGAGTAACTTCGGGCGGACGGTCCCGGTCTTCGCCGAGCGATTCGACACCCTCGCCGTTGACCAACCGGGATACGGCGGGTCCGAGAGTTGCCCGAGTGGCCGGCAGTACTTCACGCACTCGGCCGACCGGCTCGCGGCCCTGCTCGACGAGGTGGGCCTGGACCGGGTCGACTTTATCGGCAACTCGCTCGGCGGTGGCACCGCGGTCCAGTTCGCCCTGCGCTATCCGGAGCGGGCCGGCCGGCTGCTGCTGATGGGTCCGGGCGGGCTCAGCCTCAACGTCTTCGCCTCCGACCCGACCGAGGGGGTCAAGCGGCTGACCGCGTTCGGCGCCCCACCCGGCCCCAGCCGGGAGAAGCTGGCGGAGTTCCTGCGCACGCTCGTCTTCGACCAGTCCTTCGTCACCGAGGAGCTGATCGATGAACGGATGCGCGCCGCGACCGACCGGGACGCCATGCGCGGCATGCGCGCGCTGGGCGCCTCGTTCGCCGACCCGGACCTCTACGAGGAGGGTCTGCTCTGGCGCGACGCCCACCGGCTGCGCAACGAGGTCCTGTTGGTCTGGGGCCGGGAGGACCGGGTCAACCCGCTCGATGGAGCGCTGGTCGCGCTCAAGCTGATCCGCCGCTGCCGGCTGCACGTCTTCGGTGGCTGCGGACACTGGGCACACCTGGAGAAGTTCGACGAGTTCAATCGCCTCGCCTTCGATTTCCTGGAAGGAAACCGCCCGTGAGTCTCATTCGATCCCTCGGCTACCTCCGGGTCGAAGCCACCGACGTTCCCGCCTGGCGGGAGTTCGGCGTCAAGGTGCTCGGCATGACCGAGGGCCGCGGCCCCGACCCGGAGGCCGCCTATCTCCGCATGGACGACCTGCCCGCGCGGATCGTGGTGGTACCCGGCGAGCGGGACCGGTTGGCCGCCAGTGGTTGGGAGCTGGCTGATCCCGCCGCGCTCGACCAGTTGACCGGCGCCCTTGAGGGGGCCGGCACCGTGATCAAGACGGCCGAGGTTGATGAGCTGGCCAACCGTCGGGTGGCGCAGATGATCAGCGTTGACGACCCCTCCGGTAACCGCCTGGAGTTCTACTGCGGGGCCGAGCTCGACAGCCGCCCGGCGCACAGCCCGTACGGCACCCGCTTCGTCACCGGTGCGCAGGGCATGGGGCACGTGGTGCTGCCGACCTTCGACGACCCCGCCGGGTTACGCTTCTGGACCGAGGTGCTCGGCTTCCGGCTGCGTGACTCGATGCGACTGCTTCCTGAGGCCATCGGCCTGCCGCCCAGCGAAACACCACTCTGGATGCGCTTTCTCGGCTGCAACCCGCGACACCACAGCGTCGCCCTGGCTCCGATACCGGCCCCCAGCGGCCTGGTCCACCTGATGATCGAGACCGAGACCATCGATGACGTCGGCCGGGCCCTGGACCGTGGCACCCGAAACAAGACCCCGATGGTCGCGACCCTGGGTCGGCACGCCAACGACGGCATGATCTCGTTCTACCTGCGCACACCGAGTGGGTTCGACATCGAGTACGGCACCGACGGCGACACCGTGGACGACCGCACCTGGATCGCTCGGCAGACGACCGCGCATAGCGTGTGGGGCCACCAGTTCCGGCGGGTCGGGTGACCACTGCAGCGGTGGTGGACACCCAGCAGTTTCGGCGGGTGTTCGGCCACTTCTGCACCGGCGTGACCGTCATCACGACGCTCGACGACGAAGGCCCGGCGGGGTTCGCCTGCCAGGCCTTCGCCCCCTTGTCGCTGGACCCACCACTCCTGCTGTTCTGCCCTCAGGCGGGCTCCGTCACCTGGCGTCGAATCCACAACGCCGGGGTGTTCGGTGTCAACGTGCTGGCGGAGGCGCACGGGCCGCTGTCCCGGGTCTTCGGCGCATCGGGCGCGGACAAGTTCGCCGATGTCGCCTGGGCGCCCTCCCCGACCGGTATGCCGATCCTCACCGGAGCGTTGACCTGGGCCGACTGCCGGATCGAGGCCGTGCATCCAGGCGGCGACCACGCGATTGTGGTGGGCCGGGTGACCGCGCTCGGCGAGTGCCGCGATGACAGTCCGCTGCTGTTTTTCAAGGGCCGATACCGCGCCGTCGCGCCGATGCCAACTGGGGAGCCGCCGGAGGTGGTCGACACGCTGCTGGCGTGGCCGCGGCACACCGACTGGATCTAGCGCGCCTCGGCGGCTATCAACTCTCCGTGCGGAGCAGATACTTGAGGACCTTGCCGGAGGCGTTGTGCGGTAGCTCGGACCGGACCTCCACCGACCGCGGCACCTTGTAGTTGGCGAGTCGGCTCCGGCAGAACTCGATCACCTCAGCTGCGTTGAGGGAGTGACCCGGGTGGCAGGTCAGGTAGACCTTCCCGACCTCGCCGAGCCGTGGGTCGGGCACGCCGATCACCGCGGACTCGGCCACTCCCGGAAGCTGCGCGAGTGCGCGCTCGACCTCAGCCGGGTACACATTGAAGCCGCCACAGACGTACATGTCCTTGAGCCGGTCGGTGATGGTCAGGTAGCCGCGCTCGTCAAGGTGCCCGATGTCGCCGGTGTGTAGCCACCCCTCGCCGTCGATCGCGGCCGCGGTGGCGGCCGGGTCGTCGAGGTAGCCGAGCATCGTATTCGGTCCCCGCAGCAGCACCTCGCCACCCGGGTCAGCGATGCGGAGCTCGAATCCGGCCGCTGCGCGTCCGGAGGTCTGCGCCACGGTCTGCGCGTCGTCGCCCGGCCGGCACATCGTGGCGACCACCGCCTCGGTCAGCCCGTACGCGGTGAGCACATCCGCGCCGAGCTCCGTGCGGATCTGATCGACGAGGGCCGGTGGCACGGTGGCCGCTCCGGTCACGGCCAGGCGCAGGCTCGACAGGTCGAATCGCCGAGCGTCGGGATGACCCATCAGGCTGGTGTAGAGGGTGGGTGGCCCGGGCAGGACGGTGATCCGCTGGTCTGCGATCAGGGCCATCGCCTGGGGTACGTCGAAGACCGCCTGCGGCACGATGGCGGTCCCGCTGACCAGACAGGCGAGGATGCCGGCCTTCAGGCCGAAGCTGTGGAAGAAGGGGTTGATCACGAGGTAGCGGTCGTCGGGGGTCAGCCGGGCGATGTCGGCCCAGGCGGCAGCCACGGCCATCGACTGCCGGTGCGCGCTCATCACCCCCTTGCTGCGCCCGGTGGTGCCCGAGGTGAACAGGATGTCGCTCAGGTCGTCGGGGTTGACCGCGGCGGCGCGGGCGTCGGCCTCCAGCTCGGGAACCGGCCCGCCCCGGGATACGAACTCCTCCCAACTGGAGGGCACCCGCACGACCAGACGGGGGAGCTGTTTGCCCTCCGCCGTCGCGGCGGCTCGCAGCGCGGCGAGTCGGTCGGTGCCGAGGAACGGGTCCACCACGACGAGGCCGCTGGCGCCGCTTCGATGGATCACGTCGAGCGCCTCGATGCCGGTGAACCGGGTGTTGACCGGCACCAGGGTGAGGCCTGCGTAGCTCGCGCCGAGGGCGGCCAGCACCCACTGCGTCGAGTTCGGTGCCCAGAGTGCGAGCCGGTCGCCCGGGCGTAGCCCCGCGGCGATCAGGGCCTGCGCGACGCGCCGTACCTCGGCGAGGAGCTCCGCGTAGCTCAGCTGCGCTCCGCCGGGATTCACCAGGGCCGGCGCGGAGCTGAACTCACGCGCCGCCCGGTGTAGGGCCGCTGGGATCGACGGCATCATCGAGACCTCCCGGCACGATCTGGTCAAGCAAGTGCTTGGTCAGCCTACGCGGGGGTGAGTATCGGCGCCAGTAGATGACGGCACGGCGAAAGACGTGTTGCCGAGGGGTTTCCTTGCTGGGTAAGTGGCAGTAGATTTAGAACAGGTTTCACCTCAAGGGAGGGTGTGCTGATGCGACAGAAAATCGGCGCGGCTCTTTTCGGTCTGGGGCTACTCTGTGTTGTCGCAGCCGTGGGCCTGGTATGGCTGATCGTGCCGGCACTCAAGCAGGTGCCCTACGATGTGACGCCGCCAGACATCGTGGTGGTAGCGCCATCAGCCACCTTTGTCAGCGCCCGGACGCTGCCCAACGGTGACCCCGCGGTGACCGTCGAGACCGGCACCCTGCGTTCGGCTACCGGCATCAAACCAGACAACGAGACCGCCGCCGAACTCACCGGAAGCCTCGCGGGCGAAACCCTGATCTGGAACGTGTATCAAGCGACCGACTGGGTCGATCGTGACCTGCCGGTCGAGCGGTCCGAGAGCCGTATCGCCCTCGACCGGGTGTCCGGCGCCGCCGCCGAGTGGGAGGGCCAGTGCTACAACGACGTAGCGGCCGCGGACCTGGGTGCCACCGGGTGTAAGGCGGGGAACATCGCGTACGCCGGGCAGCTGTACCTGTTCCCCTTCGATACGGAGAAGCAGACCTACCAGTACTTCGACAGCACCCTGCAGGAGTCGTTGCCGATGCTGTTCCAGGGTGTGGAGGAGATTGCTGGCCTGGAGACGTACCGCTTCGAGCAGCCCATCCCGCAGCGGGGCCTCGACATGGACCAGGAGACGCTGACTCAGCTGCTTGGCTTCCTGGCGCCGGAGGCGACAACCGCAGCGATGAGCTACCGCGCCTCTCGCACGCTCTGGGTGGAGCCGATGACCGGTGGCATTCTGGGCTATCGCGACCAGCAGCACCACGAGCTGGTTCCAGACGTCGGGCCGCCGGTGGTCATCTTCAACGCCACCTTCCAGTACGACGACGCCACCGCCGATGCGGTAATCGAACAGGCCAGAGATGGTCGGGCACAGTTGCTCCTGTTCGGTCGCTACCTGCCGATCGGCATCCTGGTGGTGGGATTCCTTGCAGCCGGGGTCGGGTTCGTGCTCGTGCGTCAGGGACGGTCCCGGGGGCCCGGACCAGCAACCGCCGGTCAGGTGGGCTCCTGAGTTCCGCGCTGGCAGCAACTGAACGAGCTTCACCACGCTCTGCGTCACCGGCTGGTTCACGCTGCGCGCTTCCGCTCGTCGCGGCGGTCAGTGAAGATGTCGATGAGGCTGGCGAGGAGGGCGGCGGCGATGATGCCCATTTCCACGGCGAGCGCGTATCGAAGTGCGGTCGACCAGCGTCCGTCGTGGGCATCTACCGCCGCGAGCAGAGCCGCGGTGATCATCGCCAGCCCCACCGCGGCTCCCATCTGCCGCATGGTGCGATACATGCCGGCGGCGCTGCCGGCGTCGGACTTGGGTATCTGGGCCAGCGCCAGGGTGTTGTTCGGTGTGATGACGAGGCCGCTGCCGATTCCGGCAACGAACAGCGGGAGTACGGTCGCGGTCGCGAAGGCCGTCCCACGTAGGTCGGTGAGAGTGGTCATGATGGCGAGGCTCGCCAGGACGATGATGAGTCCGACGACGAGCAGGGTACGGCCGAACTGGCCGACGTAGCGTCCGCCGAGCACTGCGCCGAGGGTGGCGCCCACCGCGAGAGGTGCGAGTACCAGACCGGTGTGCAGTGGGCTGCTGTTGAGCCCGTACTGCAGGTGGAAGCTGAGGATCAGCGGTAGTGAGATGAAGCCCGCGTAGAAGAGGAATCCGAGCAGCAGCCCCAGGCGGTACGGCCGGTGGTTGAGCAGGCGAAAGTCAAAGACCGGCGAGTGGCGCCGTACGGTGGAGGTTTCCCAGGATCGGAAGGCGATGAGGACACCGATCCCGCCCGGCACCAACAGCCAGGGCAGTAGCCCCCGCCACTGTTGCCATTGCAGCGCGGGCAAGATCACCAACATGATCCCGAGGGCGAGCAGCAGCGTCCCGATCAGGTCGTGGCGGTGATCGGTCTGACGGCGAACCGGCTTCTTCGGAAAGTAACGCCAGATGAGCACCGACGCCATGATTCCGATCGGGACATTGATCAAGAAGACGAGCCGCCAGCCATGCTCCGATCCGCCCCCGGCGATGACCAGGCCGCCGATCAGTGGTCCGATGGCGGTGGCCGCGTTGGAGGTGGCACCGACTGCGCCGAAGGGGCGTCCGCGTTCCGCGGGGCGGAACAGTTGCTCCACGAGGGCGGTGATCTGGGGCGCGAGGACGCCCGCCGCCGTGCCCTGCAGGAGCCGGGCGAGCACCAGCACCGTGCCGGAGTTGGCCAGTCCTGCCAGCGTGCTGGCTCCGACGAACATGGCTAGGCCGATGAGCATGGCGTGGCGGCGGCCTTTGGCGTCGCCGAGTCTCCCAGCGGGGACCAGGGCGAGCGCGAACATCAGTGAGTAGCCGGAGACGACCCATTGGCGAACGTTGGCGTCGGTGCTGATCGCCTGGTCGATGGAGGGCAGCATCACGGTGATGGCGCCGATGTCGATCCAGCTGATGAACGAGACGACCAGCGCGATGTTGAGGACTCGCCAGGGTCGGGTGTGCGCGATCCCCACCGGCGCTTCCCACCGTGACATTCTTACCGCCTGGTCTTGGGAAGCAGCCGGTACGAGCAGACCGGCGTAGTCCGGTTACGTGTTCAAAGATGCCTGTGTGGACCGGGGGGTGCCGGATAGCGGTCTCCCGCTCCGGCCGACACCGACGCGGAGTTCGCCAGCCGGCGGGGTCGGTGCGCAGGTTGGCAGTCGTGGTTGTCGGCGGTGGTGGGGGCGGCGGCACACGCGGATTCGCTACTGGGGCTGCCGTCTGTGGTTGGCGCCAGGACGATCGTCCGTGCGTTGCGGATCGGTCGGGCCCCGGGTGGCCCGATGGCCACCTTCAGCGGCCAGACCTGCCGCCCCCTCCGTCCCACTCAGGCCGGCTGGGCAGTCAACGTGCCGCGCAGCTCGGCGGCCAGGGACCCTTCCTCAGTTCGGGCGCAGTGGGTGCCGCAGTAGAAGCGGCCGGAGACCTCGATGCCATGGCCCACGATCCTGACCTGGCAGTGCTCGCAGTTCATGGCGAGCTTGTGGTTGGCGCACTCGAGGCTGTCGAAGGTGTGCACGTCGCCGTTGGCCATGTGCACCTGAAATGGCATCTTGTAGTCGTTCCCGCAGACATCACACCTAGCCATGTCAAACTCCTCAAATAGGATACGTGAGGAAAGTGTCGAACACTGACCGCGGGTCGGCAACCGGAATCGGTAAACCCCCAAGGATGACGCCCAGCGAGTCACCCGTGTGGGGGGTGGGGTGCGCCACGTGAGCCGGCGTAGGGAAGCCAGCCCTCACGTGGACGGAACCGAAACATGACCTTGGTCAGGCCAGTTTCGTCCGGGACCTGCCTGTCTGGCGCTATCGATGCCACGCCGTACCCACGTCACGAGTAGTCGAAGTGCCGGATAGACCACGCTTACGGGTGCGGAGGATGGGCGTCGCGCAGCGCGTCAGATCTACTCGGCCCAGCGCCAAGCCCCGTGGTGGCCACCGGCTCGGTCGGGGGTATGTGGTCGTAGCGTTCGTCGAGGTGCTGGACGCATTTCGGCGGCTCGGCCACAGTGACCCGTCGGCAGCGGCGGGCAGCTGTCAGCGGGTGCCGTAGAAGGCGGGCGGGGCGGCAGGGTCGGAGTCTTCCTCGCTGGCCATCTCCCTCGCGACCTCGGCGGCGGTTGGGCTGAGGGCTGCCATGGTGGTCGCGATGCCGAGGGCGGCGATCGCGACGCCGATCGCCGCACTGAGGAACAGGATCTTGAAGGTGTTCATCTGGACCTCCCCATCGGGGTTGTCTCCCGCGAAGCGCCGGGATTCGGCGATGGTTGACCGTCTCCCGCCACCCGGGCGTCCTCTGCTCGTGCCGGGCGATCGGTACCGGCTTCGTTCAAAAATAGAACCTGTTACATCAATTGAAGCACACCAGGTAGGCTGTAGAGAATCGTGTAAGCAGCAGAAATTAGAACCTGTTCCAGTGGTTAGAGGTCCGGGGTGTCGCCAACGACCCACATCGAGAAGAACTGCGACCCGCCGCCGTACGCGTGGCCCAGCGCCGTCTTCGCGCCGGCCACCTGGTGCTCGCCGGCCCGTCCCATCACCTGCCTGGCCGCCTCGGCGAAGCGCAGCATGCCGGAGGCGCCGATCGGGTTGGAACAGAGCACGCCGCCGGACGGGTTGACGGGCAGGCGCCCACCGATCTGGGTCTCGCCCGACTCGGTGAGCTTCCAGCCGTGCCCGGCCTCGGCAAAACCCAGGTTTTCCAGCCACATCGGCTCGAACCAGGAGAACGGTACGTAGATCTCCGCCACGTCGACCTCGGTGAGGGGATCAGTGATCCTGGCCGCCTGCCACAGCGCCTGGGCGGCTTCGGCGCCGGCCCTCGGGTTCACGTGGTCCTTGCCGGCGAAGTAGGTCGGCTCGGTGCGCATCGCCGTCGCCCGGATCCAGGCCACCGGCCGCTCGCTCGCCTCGGCTGCCGCCTGGTCGCCGATCACGATCGCGCAGGCGCCGTCGGAGGAGGGGCAGGTCTCGTCGTACCGGATCGGGTCCCACAGCATCGGCGAGGCCTGCACCGACTCCAGCGTGATCTCCGGCTGGCGCAGGTGCGCGTGGGGGTTGAGCGCACCGTTGCGCCGGTCCTTCACCGCGACCATCGCCCCGACGTGCTCGGGTGCGTTCGAGCGTCGAATGTAGGCGCGGACGTGCGGCGCGAAGTAGCCACCGGCCCCGGCCCCGATCGGCGCGGTGAAGGGCGGTTGGATGGAGAGCGCCCACATGGCGTTGGACTCCGACTGCTTCTCGAACGCGACCGCGAGTACGCGGTGGTGCACGCCGGCCCGGACCAGGCTGGTCGCCACGACCCCGGTGGCACCGCCAACCGAACCCGCCGTGTGCACCCGCAGCAACGGGCGCCCGGCGGCTCCCAGCGCGTCGGCGAGGAACAGCTCCGGCATCATCACGCCCTCGAACAGGTCCGGCGCCTTGCCCAGCACGACCGCGTCGATCTGCGGCCAGTCCACGCCCGCGTCGGCCAGTGCGCGGTCGATCGCCTCCCGGCACAGCCCGGCCATCGACACGTCGGTACGGCGCGTCTGGTGCTGCGTCTGCCCGGTACCCAGCACGGCTGCTCGTCTCATGACCTTGCCTCCAGCACGCAGATGAGGTTTTGCTGCAACGCCGGCCCGCTGGTGGCGTGTCCGGCCGCCCGCCGGGCCTGGCCGGTCATGACCTGTTCGGCTGCGGCGCCGATGCGCGCCAGCCCGGCCGAGAACATGGGGTTGCCGCAGAGTGCACCCCCGGACGGGTTGATCCGGACCCGGTCGCCGAGGCCGAGCGCCGTGCGCAGCAGTAGCTCCTGGTGGGTGAAGGGGGCGTGCAGCTCGGCCACGTCGAGGTCCGCCGGTAGGGCGACCGCCTCGGCCGCGGCGGTCGCGGACGGCACCGTGGTCAGGTCCCGCTCGCCGAGGCCCTGCGGGTCGACCCGGTGCGCCACGCCGCTGATCCAGGCCGGCTGCTCCCGGTGCCGGCGGGCGCGCTCGCCGGCGGCCAGCACCAGCGCGGCGGCGCCGTCGGAGACGGGCGCGCAGTCGTGCGCCCGGAGTGGATCGGCGAGGTAGGGGGTGGCGACCAGCTCGTCCACGGTGGGCTGCCCGGACACCTGGGCGTAGGGGTTGGTGGCGGCGTCGGCTCGGCTGCGGGCCGCCACCTCGGCCATGGCCTGCTCGGTGACGACGCCGGCGTCGATGGCGAGCCGGGCCTGGAGCGCGGCGACACTCACCGAGTCGGGCCAGAGCGGCGCGGTCACGTACGGGTCGAGTTGGAGCGCCAGCACCCGGCGCAGCAGGCCGGCCGAGGACTTGCCGAAGCCGTAGACCAGTGCGGTCTCCGCCTCTCCGGCCAGAATCTTGACGTACGCTTCGTAGAACGCCCAGGCCGCGTCCATCTCCACGTGCGACTCGCAGATCGGTGGGTACGCCCCGATCGCGTCGATCGCGTTGACGAAGGAGAACGCCCGGCCGGCGAGGTAGTCCGACGAGCCGGAGCACCAGAAGTCCACCTCGCGGCGGTCGAGGTGGGCCGCCGACAGGGCCTGGTGGAAGAGCGGGACGAGGGTTTCGACGCCACTGGTGGTCCCCGCGGAAGCTCGGCAGGGTGCCTGGGCGAAGCCGATGACGGCGACGGCAGGATTCACAGGTGCTCCTGGTAGGACTCGTACGGCGCATCCGGTTCGCCGGTGGGGCGGAAATGCGCGATGTTCTCCGGGGTGGTGGACCAGGTCGCCCGGTCCCGCCAGACCGCGGCCACCCGCATGCCCATCCGGACGTCACCGGCCTGGCCGATGATCAGGTGGGGGATCGGGATGTCGGCACCGTCGAGGAGGACCTGGGCGACCACGTACGGCGGCTCCAGTCGCTGCCCGGGGAAGGGAACATTGACCACGCAGAAGGTGGTGACCGTGCCGTGATCGCGGACCGGCACCTCCTCCTCGGTCGGCACCCCGTCGGCCGGACAGACCCGGGGCGGTACGTAGACCTTGCGGCAGGCCGGGCAGCGCTGGCCGAGCAGCCGTCCTTCGGAGAGCGCGTGCAGGTATCGACTCTCCTCGGCGGAGGCGGTGTGCGTGTAGGAGAGCCGAATCGGAGTCACAATGCCGATCACGGGATCAACGCTGGTGGCGGGGTCACTGCCGGCGCCGGGGGCGCCGTTGGCGCCGGGGGCGCCGCTGGTGGGGTCATCGGGCGCGCGGGGCGGGCCCGGGTCGGGCTCGAAGCAGGCGATGTCGCGGATGTCTCCGGATCGCTCCGCGGCCCAGCGGACGCGGACCCGCATGCCGGTCCGCATCGACTCCCGGGTGCCGGCATCGACGGCGTGCAGTAGCGCCGTGTCGGCCCCGTCGAGCCGGATCAGTGCCCAGCCGAACGGCCGGTCGAGGGGCTGCCCGTCGAGCGGTCGGTCGGTCCAGGTCCAGCTGGTCACCGTGCCGGTTGGCGACACCTGGACGAGCTCGGTGATCGGGGTGTGGGTCGCCGGATCGTATTCGAGAGGGGGAACGTGGACGCGGCCGTCGGCGGTGCGGGCGCCAAGCACTCGACGGTCGCGGAGGCCGGTCATGAATCGCCCCAGGACCGGACCGAGGGAGCGGGTGTAGTCGAAGGCGATGTCCAGCGGGGCGGCGAGCGGGGGCGCCGAAGCGGTATCCACGAGGGTCAGTGAAACACGTTCTATCGACGTGAATCAAGGTCGCTCCTTGTCCCGTTGTTCAGGAAGTGGAACACGTTATAGAGTCTGGTCCATGACTGGCATCGGGTTGTGGAACATCGCGAGTCAGGATCCAGATGGGATCGCCGTCGTTGACCCGGATGGTCGGGTCGTCACATATGGCGAGTTGGCCGCCGAGGCCGATCGAATCGGGCGCGGCCTCCAGGCGCTCGGGCTGGCACCCGGGGACACCGTGGCGATGCTGCTGCCCAACAGCGCCGACCTGCTCGCCGCCGAGTTCGCCACCCTGGAGACGGGGCTGTACTCGGTGCCGCTGAACTGGCATCTGACCGCCGCCGAGATCGCCTACATTCTGCGCGACAGCGGTGCCCGCGCGTTCGTCGCGCACGGCCGGTTCGCCGAGGTGGCCGCGGCCGCCGCCGCCGAGGCCGGCGTCCCCGCCGACGGATGTTTCGCGGTGGCGGGTGGGGTTCCCGGGTTCCGGCCGCTCGCCGACCTCGGCGCCGACGCCGGCGCCTCCGACCGCCCCACGCCACGCACCCTCGGTGCGCTGATGGTCTACACCTCCGGAACGTCCGGCCGGCCCAAGGGCGTACGTCGTCCGCTGACCGGCGCCGACCCAGACACCGTTCCGCCGGTGTCACAATGGTTCTTCGGGCTGTTCGGCCTCGAACCCTTCGACTCCCACGTGCACCTGTGCTGTTCGCCGCTCTACCACACCGCGGTGATGAACTTCGCGGTCATCTCGCTGCAACTCGGCCATCCGGTGGTGCTGATGGACCGGTGGGACCCGCACGAGATGCTGCGGCTGATCGAACGGCACCGGGTCACCCACAGTCACATGGTGCCGACCCAGTTCCGTCGCCTGCTCGCCCTGCCGGAGCAGGTTCGGACGGCGTACGACCTGTCCTCGATGCGGGTGATGATCCACGGCGCGGCGCCGTGTCCACACGAGGTGAAGCGGCGGATGCTCGACTGGTGGGGGCCGGTGGTGGTGGAGTACTACGCCGCCAGTGAGGGCGGTGGCACCCTGATTACCGCCCAGGACTGGCTGGCCCGGCCCGGCTCGGTCGGGCAGGCCTGGCCGGGCTCGCAGGTGCGGGTGCTCGACCCGGACGGCAACGACGCGCCAACCGGCGAGCCCGGGACGGTGTATCTGCAGATGGGTGAGACGACCTTCGAATACCTCGGCGACGCCGAGAAGACCCGGCAGTCCTGGCGTGGCCGCATGTTCACCGTCGGCGACATCGGCTACCTCGACGACGATGGCTACCTCTACCTGTGTGACCGGAAGAGCGACATGATCATTACCGGTGGCGTGAACGTCTATCCGGCGGAGATCGAGGGGGAACTCGCCGCTCATCCGGCGGTGGCGGATGTGGCGGTCTTCGGCATCCCGCACGACGAGTGGGGTGAGGAGATCAAGGCGGTGGTGCAGCCGGAGCTGGGGGTGACGGCGGGTCCGGAGCTGACCGGCGAGCTGCTGGAGTTCCTGACCGGCCGGTTGGCCCGCTTCAAGCTGCCCCGAAGCGTGGACTACGTCGAGGAGTTGCCCCGGGATCCGAACGGCAAGCTCTACAAGCGAATACTGCGCGACCCGTACTGGGCCGCGCAGCAACGCTCGATCTGACCTGGCTACCGCCCGTGGAACTGGGGGGTGCGCTTCTCGATGAAGGCGCGCGGACCCTCCTTGGCGTCGGTGCTGCGGAACACCGCCGTGCCGATCGGGGCTTCCAGAGCGAACGCCTCGTTCTCGGCCAGGCCCTCGGTCTCCCGGATCGTGCGCAGGATCGCCTGCACCGCCAGCGGGCCGTTCGCGGCGATCATCCCGGCCAGTTCGAGGGCCTTGTTCAGGGCCTGCCCGTCCGGCACAACATGTCCGATCAGGCCCACATCCCGGGCCTCGGCGGCATCCAGCTGGCGTCCGGTCAGCAGTAGCTCCGCCGCGACGGCGTACGGGATCTGTCGCACCAGCCGGACGGCGGAGCCGCCGAGGGGGAACAGGCCCCAGCACGCCTCGGAGACCGCGAAGCGGGCGCTCGCCCCGGCCACGCGAAGATCCGTCGCCTGGAGGATCTCGGTGCCGCCCGCCACCGCCGGCCCCTCCACCGCGGCGATGAGCGGTTTGGTCAGTCGGCGACCCTTGAGTAGCGCGTCGATCCGGGAGAGGTCAGCGCCGTTGAACCGGTCACCGGGGTGGGACTGGGTCATCGCGCGGAGGTCGGCACCGGCGCAGAAGGCGCCCCCGGCCCCGGTGAGCACACAGGCCCGGATCTCCGGGTCGTTGTCCGCACGGTCCCACGCGTCCCGCATGATCGCGAGCATCTCGGGGGAGAGGGCGTTGCGGACCCGTGGCCGGTTCATCGTCACGATCAGGATTTGTCCACGTTGCTCCACGAGTGCGTGCGGCTGGTCGGCTGCCGATTCCACGGGCGCCTCCTTCGATGATTTTCAAGGCTTGTCAGCGACGATAACAGGTTCTACTTTTAAGCGATGGTGGCAAATATCGCAGACCTGTTTGAGCATGCGGTTGACGCCTTCGGTGACCGTCCTGCCGTGTGCCTCGGCGAGCAGGCGATCAGCTATCCGGAGCTGGAGGAGCGCGCCAACCGGCTGGCCCACTTCCTACGTGACCGCGGCGTACGCCCCGGTGACCATGTCGGCCTCTACGCTGGTAACTCGATCGAGGCCGTGGTGGCCATGATCGCCGTCTTCAAGGTGCGCGCCGCAGTCGTCAACATCAACTACCGGTACGTCGAGAGCGAGCTACGCTTCCTCTTCGCCGACGCGGAGTTGGCGGCGTTGATCCACGACCGCCGCTTCGCGCCCCGGGTCGCTACCGTGCTGGCCGGCGCCGCCGGTCCGCACACCGTGGTGGCTCTACCCGACGGCTCGGCGGAGGAGATCGGCGGGTACGGCGGCGTGCCGTACGCGGACGCGCTCGCCGCTGGCGACCCGGCTCGGGATTTCGGTGAGCGCTCGGCGGACGACCTCTACCTGCTGTACACCGGTGGCACCACCGGCTACCCGAAGGGGGTGCTCTGGCGGCAGGAGGACGTGTGGCGCGCCCTCGGCGGTGGCGTCGACTTCATGACCGGCATTCCGCTCGAGGACGAGTGGGCCCAGTCCGCCCGCGGCGCCCTCGGGACCGCGATGGTACGCCTCTGCATGGCCCCCCTGATTCACGGCAACGCGCAGTGGGCGGTGCTCGCCGCGCTCTTCGCCGGCGACACCGTGGTGCTGCTGTCGCGCTTCGACCCGGAGGAGGTGTGGCGGACGATCGAGCGGCGCCAGGTGAACGTGCTGGTGCTGATCGGCGACGCGATGGCCCGTCCGATCATCGAGGCGTACGCCGCCGGTGGCTACGACGGCTCATCGGTGGCTGCGGTCTCGTCCAGTGGTGCTCTCTTCTCCCCGGGGGTCAAGCGGCAGTACCTGGAGCTGCTGCCCGACGTGCTGGTCACCGACGCGATCGGGGCGTCGGAGACCGGTTTCATCGGGCTGGGAGTGGTCGCCGAGGTGCCCGGTGGCGCGGTGCAGGACCCGCGGGTCACACCCGGGCCGAACACGGTGGTGCTCGGCCCGGACGGGCGGCCGGTGCCGCCGGGCGGGGAGGGACGGCTGGCGAAGAGCGGTTTCCTCCCCCTCGGCTACTACAAGGACCCGGTCAAGACCGCCGCCCTGCTGATCGAGGTGGACGGTGTGCGGTACGCGCTCCCCGGTGACCTCGCCCGGCTTGAGGTCGACGGCACCCTCACGTTGCTCGGTCGGGGTAGCACCTGTGTCAACACCGGCGGTGAGAAGGTCTTCCCGGAGGAGGTTGAGGGGGCGTTGAAGACGCACCCCGACATCTTCGACGCACTGGTCGTCGGGGTGCCCGACGAGCGGCTCGGGCAGCGGGTGGCGGCGGTGATCCAGCCCCGGGCCGGCGGCACGCTCGACCTGGCGGCGGTGCGAACGCACCTACGGGAGCGGATCGCCGGCTACAAGGTGCCGCGGTCGATCTGGCTGGTGGCCGAGATCTCCCGCACGATCAGCGGCAAGGCTGACTACAAGTGGGCGCAGCGGCATGCGGAACAACACCCGGCCGCGGAGGTCAGCCATGCGGACTGAGCTGTGTGACCGGCTCGGCATCGCGCATCCGATCGTCGGCTTCAGCCCTTCCGAGCAGGTGGTCGCGGCGATCAGCCGGGCCGGCGGGCTGGGCGTGTTGGGCTGCGTGCGATTCAACGACCCGGAGGAGCTCGACGCGGTCCTCACCTGGCTCGACGAGGAGACCGAAGGCCGGCCGTACGGCGTGGACGTGGTGATGCCCAGCACCGAGCCGGCCGAGGGCGCTGCGGCTGATCTGGACGAGCTGATTCCGGCGGGGCATCGCGACTTTGTGGAGCGAACCCTGCTGCGCCTTGGCGTGCCGCCGCTTCGCGGCAACGGCGAGGACCAGGCCGGGGTGCTCGGTTGGCTGCACTCGGTGGCCCGCAGTCACGTCGAGGTGGCGTTGACGCACCCGGTCGGACTGATCGCCAACGCTCTCGGTTCGCCGCCGTCCGACGTGATCGCCCAGGCCCACGCGCGCGGGGTGCTGGTGGCCGCGTTGGCCGGCCGGGCCGACCATGCCCGTGCGCATGTGGCGAGCGGGGTCGATCTGGTGGTCGCGCAGGGGTACGAGGCCGGCGGCCACACCGGTGAGATCGCCAGCATGGTGCTGGTGCCGGAGGTGGTGGACGCGGTCGGCGAGCAGGTGCCGGTGTTGGCCGCCGGGGGCATCGGGAGTGGCCGTCAGATCGCGGCGGCGCTCGCGCTCGGCGCGCGTGGTGTCTGGATGGGCTCGGTCTGGCTCGGCACGGCCGAATACCAGAGCAGCTCAGCGCTGCGTACGGCGCTGCTCCAGGCCGGGTCGGCGGACACGGTCCGCAGCCGGATCTACACCGGCAAGCCAGCCCGGCTGCTGCGCAATCGGTGGACCGAGGCATGGAGCGACGAGGGGGCGCCTCGACCGCTGCCGATGCCACTCCAGAACCTGCTGGTGGCGTCGGCGCACAGCCGGCTGATGGAATCTGATGACCCGACTGTCGTTCCGATGCCGGTGGGGCAGATCGTGGGTCGGATGAATGAGGTGCGCCCCGCCGCCGACGTGTTGGCGGATCTGGTCGCCGAGGCGGAGGAGAGGTTGGTCCACCTCGGAGGGCTGCGCTAGGGGTTGGTCCCTGTGGGCTTGGGCAGGCAGGGATGGCCAAGTGGTCGTGGAAACTGCATCGTGTGGTGCCGAGGACGTTCCGTTTTCGGCACCATATTGACCACAAAGTAGAACGCGTTCTATTATTGGTCTCGTGCTTACTCAGCCGTTTTCCCACGCCATCGCGGAAGCCGAGCGGGTCATCACCGAGGCGGCCCACGTCCGCGGCCAACAGGACCTGCTCGAGGGCTACGACTACCTGGCTGGTGGCATCCGGAGCTCGATCCAGATGGCCTGGTCCTACGACCGCGAATTCCCCTACTTCATCCGCTCCACCGGCCCGTACACGAAGATGGGCCTCGACAATCCGGACACCCTCTACTTTCACGCGTGGCTCCACGACGACGCGGAGTACGTGGTGACCGGCCGTCGGGGCAGCACCGCCGACCTGAGCTTCCAGATCCTCGACGGTTCCTACTCCCCGGTCAACGTCCCGGGCAGCCTCACCGCCTTCGATGACCGTGAGATCGAAATCGCTGCCGACGGCACCTTCGAGATTCGGTTCGGGCCGGGGCTCTCCGGCCCGAACGCGTTCCCACTCGCCCCCGGCTCGGCCATGCTCGTGGTGCGCGAGGTGTTCAGCGACTGGGCGGCCGAACGCCCCGGGATGCTGCGCATTCACCGCCCCGATACCATCGGCGGGACACCACCGTCGCTCACCGAGGAGACCCTGGCCAAACGCTACGCGGTGGCCGGCAAGATCCTCACCGGTCGGATTCATACCTTCCTCGCGTTCGCCGAGCGGTTCTACCTGAACCTGCCGGTGAACACCCTGACCCCGCCCCGGCTCACCCCCGGCGGGCTGGCGACCCAATACTCCTCGGTGGGGCACTACCAACTCGCCGAGGACCAGGCCATGGTGATCACCGTGCCGGTCTCCGACGCGCCCTACCAGGGCATCCAGCTGGGCAGCATGTGGTACATCTCGCTGGACTACAGCAACCACCAGACGAGCCTCACCGTGCCCCAGGCCCGGATCGATCCGGACGGCATGATCCGATACGTGATCAGCGAACGCGACCCGGGGGTGGCAAACTGGCTGGAGTGCACCGGCCACGATCGGGGCTACGTGCAGCTGCGTTGGCAGCGGCTCTCGCACGCGTTGACCGCCGCGGACGGGCCGCAGGTGGAGGTGGTCGCGGTGGACGCCCTACCCAAGCAGGTGCCGTACTACGAGCCGATCGGGCAGGCGGCGTGGCAGGAACGCATCGCCGCCCGGCAGGCCGCGACCGCGGCCCGGATGCTGGGTTGAGTCGTGTTGCTCGCGGAGAAGATCGTTGTGGTGGCCGGGGTCGGTCCCGGGCTGGGCCAGGCCATCGCGGTGCGTGCCGCGCAGGCCGGCGCCGACGTGGTGCTCGCCGCCCGCACCGAGTCCTTCCTCACCGAGGTCGCCGGCAAGGTACGGGCGGCGGGTCAGCGGGCCCTGACGGTGCCCACCGACCTCACCGACGGTGAGTCGAGCGCCGCGCTCGTGCGGGCCGCCCTTGCCGAGTTCGGCCGCGTTGACGTGTTGGTCAGTAACGCCTTCGAGATGCCGCCGATGCGCGGTCTCGGGAAGGTCGAGTTGGCCGACCTGCGGTCGAGCTTCGAGGTCAACGTGCTGGCGGCGCTGCGCCTGACTCGGCTGCTGACGCCCGCGTTGGTGGAGTCCGGCGGCGCCGTGGTCATGATCAATTCTGCCGTGCTGCGCCACTCCCGGCGGGCGTTCGGCCCCTACAAGCTGGCCAAGGCCGCGCTCCTCGCCGCCGCGCAGAATCTCGCCAGTGAGCTCGGGCCGAAGGGCGTGCGGGTCAACTCGGTGGCACCCGGCTGGATCTGGGCCGACAGCCTGCGCCTCTGGTTCGACTACCAGGCGAACCAGCGGGGCGTGCCGCCCCAGCAGCTCTACGACGAGGTCGCTGCCACCACCGACCTGCGCCGGCTGCCGGTGCCGGACGAGGTCGCCGACGCCGTGCTGTTCCTCGGCTCCGGCCTGGCTCGGGGCATCACCGGCCAGTGCCTTGATGTCAACTGTGGCGAGTTCCATCACTGACCCCGGGAGCGAGCATGAGTAGCACCCGTACGGACGTCGGCACGATCGAGGACCTCCACGCCTCGGCGACCCGGCTCACCGGGCTCGACGACTTCGGCGACGACGACTACCGCGAGGGGATGGGCGAGCTGCTCGCCGCGTACCGGAACGAGGCGGCCCTGACGCCCACCGGTAGCAAGGTCTCCCGGGCGTTTCTCCGCGCGGCCTTGGTGTCCCGGCTCCTCAGCGAGGCCGCGTGGCGGCAGTTCCCGGAGTACGCCGAGGTTCCGGTCACCCGTCCGGTCTTCGTGACCGGCCTGCCCCGCACCGGGACCACCGCGCTGCATCGGTTGCTCACCGCCGACCCCGCACACCAGGGGCTCGAGCTGTGGCTGACCGAGGCCCCCCAACCCCGCCCACCGCGCGACACCTGGGAGTCGAATCCCGGCTACGCCAGCCTGCAGGCCGGCTACGAGCAGTACCACGAGACCAACCCGAGCCTGCGGGGTGCGCACTACACCGCGGCCGACCAGGTGGAGGAGTGCTGGCGGTTGCTGCGGCAGTCCATGCTGTCGGTCTCCTTCGAGTGCCTGGCCTACCTGCCGAGCTACTCGCGGTGGTTGAGTGCGCAGGACTGGACCGCTGCCTATCGGCGGCACCGGCGCAACCTCCAGCTCATCGGCCTGCACGACCCAGATCGCCGCTGGGTGCTGAAGAACCCGAGCCACCTGTTCGCCCTCGACGCGCTGCTCGCCGTCTACCCCGACGCCGTGGTGATCCAGACTCATCGCGCGCCGCGGGAGGTGGTCGCCTCGGTCTGCAGCCTCAACGCGCAGGCGTGCGAGGGCTGGTCGGAGTTGTTCCGCGGGGAGGTGCTCGGTGGGGCGCAGGCGCAGCTCTGGTCGCGTGGGCTGCGGCGGTTCATGGCCGACCGCGAGCGACACGATCCGGCGCACTTCATTGACGTCTACTACGACGACTTCGTGGCCGACCCGATCCGGGTGGTGGAGACGATCTACGACCGGTTGGGGGTCCGGTTGACCGCTGCCGGGCGCTCCGCGATGCTCTCGCTGCACCAGCGGCGAGAGCGTCCCGCGCACCGCTATCACCTGGCCGATTTCGGGCTGACCCCGGCTGCGGTGGATGCTGCCTTCGCTTAGTGGTTGAGCGGACTGAGCGCGATACCGAGGCTGAATTTATTCTACGAACTGTAACGTGTTCTACCCTTCCCCGGGAAGGGTCGGGTCGGCGCGGGACAGCGTATCTCGGGTCGACCAGTCGATTGTTTGCGGGTTAACATCGGTCGATGAAGCCCCTTGATTTCACCGGTCGTGCTGTGGTCGTCGCCGGGGGGACGCGAGGCGTCGGTGTCGCGATCGCCGCGGCGTTCCCCCGGCCCGGTGGCCGGCGACGCGGGCCTCCAGTTGGACCCGGCGGCGATGGCGCGCGCCGTACCCCTGGGGCGACCCGCGACGCCGGCCGAGGCCGCCGGTGTCTGTCTGCTGTTGGCCTCTCCGCTGGCCTCCTATGTGACCGGGGCGGCGGTGGCAGTGCACGGCGGTGGTGAGTGGCCGGGCTATCTCCGGGACCTGCGCGGCCCTGCCGCTGATCAAGAAGGGTGATCCGGGGTTTGGTCGGCGACAGTGACTTCTGGCGCGGCAACCCGCAGGGCTGCCAACTCCATCCGCATCTCGCATCGGGGGCGTCGTAATTGGTAACGCGGTAATTCGATCTGGCCAGCTATGGCTGTTGTGGTGCCTGTAGTCCAAGGAGGAAAGGGGACGAGAATAACGCCCTCCGAGGGTGGGGGGTGGAGACTTTGGTAAAGTCCATTTAGTCCAGCCCGGGAGGGCGTTTCCACGTTCTCAATTCGCCGTCACATAGAGTTTTCGTGAAGGGGTTGAGATGGCCGGGTTGTAGTGTCGCCGGTTGGGAGGGGGTTTTGGGTGCAAGGGAGCGTCACATTCGCCACAAGGAAATCTTCATGCAGGATACCTGCCCTAACGGAATTGTGAGCGACACCGCATATGGCCCCAAATATTTTGGGCGGTAGGGCGGGCGTGACGGTATATGTTTCATTAACAATCGTACCCTGAATATCGGTATAGATTACCATTGTTACCGAAATCGGATCAGCTAAACCATCGCGCCCGGCAAAGAAGGTGTAATGTTCGGGGATCGAATCATGGTGCATATAGCAAAGTGTAAGGTATGTGGGGGGGAACGAGTCAGTGCATTTCCAGTCCTCCAGTGGGGCGGTGGCGGGCGCTGGGCTGGGTGTTGACGGTGTGTTGAGTGCGGACGCTGGGCTGGGCATCGACAGCGCGCCCAGCGCGGTGGTCAGCGTCAGTGCTGCCAGTCCGATTAGTTTACGCAACGAGGGCCTCCGTTGTCGGCGGGAATCCACTCCTATGTGGATCTCTCCGAAACATACCACATCAAGCACTGTGGACTGAAGTGTCTGTTGTGGAGAGATTCGGGTCGCCATGCCCCGTTGTGTGTTCCGCAGGCGGCCAACACGATCATGCGAGAACAGCCCGGTGGCGGTGGCATCATCATGGTCGGGAGTGTCAGCGGCACCCGTCCGTCGCCGGGACCACTGCGGGGGTCAGTCCTGGTGCGTGTCCGCGGTGGTCCCAGCTGACCACTCGTCGCGGCTCGACCAGATAGGCCGTCCGCTTGGCCGCCGCGTGCGTGACGTAGCCGTCGAGCGTCGCGGCCAGTTCACCGGGTGGCAGGTCGTCCACCGGCAGCGGGCTGGGCATCCGCGCCGCGACCAGGCGGCCGACAGCGGTCACCCACGCCAGATCGTCGATCCGGGTGACCTCGCCGGTCACCCGCACGCCGCGCAGGTCGAAGTAGTCGTCGCCCTCCTCCACCAGGCAGGTCACCCGTGGGTCGCGGGCGAGGTTCCGGGCCTTCTGTGAGGCGCGGTAGGTCCAGCAGGCGATGCGCCCGCCGTGTATCGCAGCCGCAACGCGCAGGCGTGCGAGGGCTGGTCGGAGTTGTTCCGCGGGGAGGTGCTCGGTGGGGCGCAGGCGCAGCTCTGGTCGCGTGGGCTGCGGCGGTTCATGGCCGACCGCGAGCGACACGACCCGGCGCACTTCATTGACGTCTACTACGACGACTTCGTGGCCGACCCGATCCGGGTGGTGGAGACGATCTACGACCGGTTGGGGGTCCGGTTGACCGCTGCCGGGCGCTCCGCGATGCTCTCGCTGCACCAGCGGCGAGAGCGTCCCGCGCACCGCTATCACCTGGCCGATTTCGGACTGACCCCGGCTGCGGTGGACGCTGCCTTCGCCTAGCTAGTGGATTTTGTGGATCACCTCGTCGGCGAAGCGGCGGATGCCGTCCCGCTTGGCGGCGAGGTCGCCGTCGAAGCCGACGCCGTAGAAGCGCCAGGGCATCACGATCGCGTCGGTCACGCCGGCCTCGGCCTGTTGCTGGAAGCCCGCCAGGCCGAATCGGTCGACGCAGACCGCCTGGATCTCGAACGGCTGGTCGGCCCGGTCATACTCGACGCGTAGCCGGGCAAGCCGGTCGATCGTCGCGCGCAGCTCGTCGAAGCGCATCATGGCGGAGGACCAGCCGTCGCCCAGTCGGGCCGCGCGGCGCAACGCCGCATCGCTGTGGCCGCCCACGTAGATCGGGACCTGCGCGGTCGGGGCCGGGCTCATCTGTAGCCGGCCGAAGTCGAAGTGTTTGCCGTGGTGCTCCACCATCCCACCGCCCAGGATCAGCCGCAGCACCTCAATCGCCTCGTCGCCCCGCGCGCCCCGGGCGGCGAACGGCGAGCCGCACCAGAGTGACTCCTCCGGCGACCAGCCCAGCCCGACGCCGAGCCCGAACCGGTTACCGGTCAGGTTCGCCACCGACCCGACCTGCCGCGCCAACAGGACCGGGTTACGGGGACCGAGTTTGAGCACCTGGGTGTAGAACCGGATCCGGGTGGTGGCGGCGCCGAGCGCGGCAGCGGTCACCAGCGGGTCGGCCCAAGGCGTCTGCGCGTCCCAGAACCGGCTGCCGTCCGGCGTGTACGGGTACTTGGCGCTGACCTCTTCGGAGTAGAAGAGCGAGTCGGGGAGGGCGATGGCCGAGAAGCCGCACTCCTCGGCGGTTTGCGCCAGGTCGGTGAGTTGGTCGAGCGGACTGAGTGCGATCCCGAGGCTGAACTTCATCTATGAACTGTAACGTGTTCTACTTGGTTGTGGCAGGGCCCTGGATGGGCCTGGTTGGGCTGGTTTCGGGGTCGACCGGTGAACGTCAGACGGTTAACATCAATCGATGGATCCTCTCGATTTCACCGGTCGTGGTGTGGTCGTCACTGGGGGGACGCGGGGGATCGGTGCCGCGATCGCCGCGGCCTTCCTCGCGGCGGGTGCCCGGGTTCTGGTCTGTGGCCGGACCCCACCGTCCTCGGTGGTGCCCGACTTCGTGCCGGCTGACGTCCGTGACCCCGCGCAGGCGGCCGCCCTGGTGGCGGCGGCGGTTGACCGGTTCGGTCGCCTCGACGTGGTGGTGAACAACGCCGGTGGGGCGCCCTCGGCGGTGGCGGCCAGCGCCTCACCCCGGCTGCACGCCAAGATTGTGGAGCTCAACCTGGTTGCTCCGTTGCATGTTGCGCAGGCGGCCAACACGGTCATGCAACAGCAGCCCGGCGGCGGGGTCATCATCATGGTGGGGAGTGTCAGCGGCACGCGTCCATCACCCGGTTCCGCCGCATACGGCGCCGCCAAGGCCGGACTACATCACCTGGCGACGAGCCTGGCCGCCGAGTGGGCGCCGGCGGTGCGGGTGAACAGTGTCGTCCCCGGTCCGGTGGCCGGCGACGGGGGCCTCCAGTTGGACCCGGTAGCGGTGGCGCGCACGGTTCCCCTGGGGCGACCCGCGATGCCGGCCGAGGTGGCCGGCGTCTGTCTGCTGTTGGCCTCCCCGCTGGCCTCCTATGTGACCGGGGCGGCGGTGGCGGTGCACGGTGGTGGTGAGTGGCCGGGCTATCTCCGGGACCTGCGCGGCCCTGCTACTGATCAAGAAGGGTGATCCGGGGTTTGGTCGGCGACGGTGACTTCTGGTCTGACACCCTCCGGACCATCAACTCCATCCCGGTCTCATGCGGGGTGCCGTAGTTGGCAATGCGGCGCTTAGACCTGGACAGCTATGGCTGTTGTGGCGCCTGTAGTCCAAGGAGGAAAGATCGAGAAGTGCCCTCCGAGGGTGGAATGCGGCGGCTTTGACAAGTCCCCATCAGTCCATTTCGAAGGGCGCTTCATGTTACCGATCTGCCGTCACCAAAATCCTTTGTGAGGGCTCAGTTGGACGGAGAGCAATTAACCGCTACCTCGGCGGCCGAGGCTCCGTTCCTGGATGTTTTTACCGTAAAGTATTCACCGTTGGTGTTGCATGTATAGTTGAGAAACAGGCCCACGGAAGGGGGTTCGATCGTTACCTCGCGGCTATCGAAGTCCCCTTGAAGGTTACTCCATACGTCTACTTTCAGCGTATCGCCAAAGGCTTCGTCGTGGCTGATGTTAAAGTAGATCTGACCGGCGGACTGAGTGTGGCAGATTTGAATTTTGTTGACAGAGTTGGTGCAGTCCTGCTTCTCCGTCAAGGTGGTGGCGGATGCTGGGCTGGCCATTGACAGCGTGCTGAATGCGGCGGTCAGCGTCAATGCTGCCAGCCCAATCAATTTACGCAACGAAACCTCCACGGTTGGAAGAAAATCCCCGATATGGGGTGATTTCCTGACCGTAGCACGGGTGGATTTTAGGTCCGCAACCGGCGGTGGTCCCAGCTGACCACCCGCCGTGGCTCCACCAGATAGGCAGCCCGCTTGACCGCCGCGTATTCGACATAATGGTCGAGCGCCACGGCTACCTCACCAGGCGGCAGATCACCTGCCGCCAGCGGGCTGGGCATCCGCGCGGCGATCAGGCGGCCGACCGCGGTGACTCCCGCCAGATCGTCGATCCGGGTGACCTCGCCGGTCACCTGAACGCCGCGCAGCTCGAAGTAGCCCTCGCCCGTCTCCACCAGGCAGGTCACCCGTGGGTCGCGGGCCAGGTTCCGGGCCTTCTGTGAAACGCGGTAGGTCCAGAAGGCGATGCGTCCGCCGTGCATCGCGTAGAACATGCTGACCAGGTGCGGTGTGCCGTCCCGGTTGACCGTCGCGAGTTGGAGCTTTCGACCCTGGGCCAGGTGTTCCTCGACGTCCGCGGGTGGCATCGCCACCGTGGTGCGCTGGTTCACGACTCCTCGCCCTCCGCGTCGCTACCCGGGCCGGGTGCGGCCGTCGCTCGATCCAGCGAGGTCATCTCAGTACCCCGGTCCGGACAGTAGCCCGCCGTCGGCCACGAACTCGGCACCCGTGGTGTATGACGATTCGTCGGAGGCGAGGAACGCCACCAGTCGCGAGATCTCCACCGGCTCGGCGAGTCGGGCGATCGGCAGCGAGGTGAGGAAGGCGCCCGGGTCGCTGGCGGGCATGGTCTCGGCGGCGGCCAGCGCCATCGGGGTCAGCACGCCGCCGGGGTGGACCGAGTTGACCCGGATGCCGGCCGACCCGAGCTCCTGGGCCGCAGACCTGGTGATGCCGCGGATCCCGAACTTGCTGGCGCTGTAGGCCGAGAGGCCGGCCGCGCCGACGAAGCCCTCGATCGACGACACGTTCACAATCGATCCACCGCCGGCCCCCGTCATTGTCGGCGCCACGGTGTGGATGCCGAGCCAACAGCCGGTGAGGTTGACGTCGATCACGTGGCGGAACTCGGCTGGGTCCATCGTGGCGATCGCCGCGTGCCGGAAGACGCCGGCGTTGTTGACCAGAACGTCGATTCGGTCGAACGCCGCCAGCGTGGTGGCGACCGCGGCAGCCCACTCGTCTTCGCTGGTGACGTCGTGGTGCACGTAGCGGCAACGATCATCACCGAGGCTGTCGGCGAGGGCCGTGCCGCGGTCGTCGAGGACGTCGCCGATGACCACCCGGGCACCCTCGGCGACGAACTGCCGGGCATGTGCCTTGCCCATGCCGCGCGCGCCGCCGGTAATGAGCGCCACCTTGCCGTCCAGCCGCCCCATCAGCCCCTCCTGCCAAGCGCTTGCTTGGGAGCATAGCATCGACGAGTCACCAACGCCGCAACAAAAGCGGCCGCCGCGGGCTGCAGCCCGCGGCGGCCGTGGACGATCGCGTTGTCGCCTGACCTCCCGAGGACTCGTCAGGGGACGAGGACCACCTTGCCGATGTTGCGACGCTCGCCGATCCGGCGGTGCGCCGCCGCGGCCTCCTCGAACGGAAACACCTGGTCGATCCGGGGCTTGATCGCACCCTCGCGCCACAGGTCCAGCAGCGCGGTCAGCTCCTCACGCAGCAGGTCGGTGCGCTCCCACAGGTGCCCCAGATTGACGCCACTGACCGTGTGGTTGCGGTCCATCATCCCGTACGGCGTCAGCAACGGCACGCCGGTGAGCTGACCGACGAGCCGGCGAAAGCTGCGTCGCTCACCGGTGGACAGGTTGGCGAAGCCATACGCGATGAGCTGCCCAACCGGCCGGAGCAGGCTCATCCCGCGCTTCCAGTCGCGACCGCCCAGGGAGTCCAGCACCAGGTCGAGGCCCTCGCCGCCGGTGAGCTCCCGTACCCGGGCGACGTAGTCCTCGGTGCGGTAGTCGATGGGATGGATGCAGCCCTCCTCGCGGAGCACGGCGTGCTTGGCCGCCGAGGCGGTACCGAAGGTGACCACTCCCGGTACGGTGCGACACAGCTGCAGCACCGCGGTGCCGACCCCGCCTGCGGCCATGTGTACCAGGACGCGGGCCTCGGGGCGAAGGTTCGCCACCCGAAAGAGCATGTGGTAGGCGGTGAGGTAGTTGACCGGGATCGCGGCTCCCTCGATGAAGTCGAGGCCGTCGGGCATCGGGAGCACCCGCGCCGCGGGCACGCAAACCGTGTCGGCGTGGCCGCCGAAGCGCACCAGGGCCAGCACCCGCTGCCCCACCTCGAGGTCGGTGACCTCGGCGTCAACGGCGTCCACGACCCCGGCCACCTCGTACCCCACCACGGACGGTGGCTTCGGAGCGTCCGGATACAGCCCCTGCCGGGCCATGACCTCGGCGAAGTTCAGCCCGCAGGCGCGGACCGCGATTCGCACCTCACCGCGACCCGGTTGCGGATCGGGGGTTTCCCGTACCGCAAGGACCTCGGGCCCACCCGGCTTGGTGATCCAGACAGCGCGCATCGGTTCCTCGACCTCCAACGTTTACGCCGACTACTCCGCCGGCGGCCATCCGCTCGCCCGGGTGTTGGCCACCTGGGCTACCCGGGCGAGGCGGTGACCGCCGAAGGTCAGCGTAGGGGGTGCTGGTGGGCCCGAGACGGCTGCCGTCAGTCGCGGGACGCCTCGGCGATGTCCAATGCGGCCAGGTAGCCGAAGGTCATCGCTGGACCGAGCGTCGACCCTGCTCCGGCGTAACCCTTTCCCATGACGGCCGCGCTCGCGTTGCCGGCGGCGTAGAGACCGGGAATGACCGTGCCGTCCTCCCGCAACGCCCGGCCCCGCTCGTCGGTTCGGATACCGCCGTTGGTGCCGAGGTCGCCGGGGACGATCCGCATCGCGTAGAACGGTGGCAGCACCAGCGCGGCCAGGCAGGGGTTCGGTTTGTTGGTGGGGTCGGCGTAGTAGTGGTCGTAGCTACTGTCGCCCCGATGGAAATCGGTGTCGCGACCGGCCTTTGCGAGGGTGTTGAAGCGGTTGACGGTGGCGCTCAGGGTCGCCGAGGGGACGCCGATCTTGTCGGCCAGGCCCTTGATGGTCCAGTCCCGGACCAGGGCGCCGGAGTCATACCAGTCCTTCGGATAGGGCAGTAGCGGTGGGAGGTCACGGAACAGGTAGCGGTTGCGGTACCGCTGATCCGTGATCATCCAGGCCGGGAAGGCGTCCTGCGCGTACATGGTGCGGACCACGTCGCCGTAGGGGGCGGCCTCGTTGACGAACCGCTCGCCGGCCGGGTTGACGAAGATGTTTCCCGGCAGCGTGCGTTCGGAGAGGCAGAAGTAGGGGCCGGTCGGCAACGGGATCATCGGCCCCCACCAGGCGCTGTCCATGAGGTCCAGCGCGGCGCCGGCCTCGGCGCTGGCCCGGATGCCGTCCCCGGTGTTCGATGAGGCGCCGACGGTCCAGTCAGTGCCGGTGGGAGCTTCCTGGTACTGCTTGCGCATCGCCTCGTTGTGCTCGAAGCCGCCGGCCCCGACGATGACTCCGCGCCGGGCGGTGAGGAGGACCTCCTCGCCGTCCCGGACCACCCGTACCCCGGTGACTCGCCCCTCGCTGACGACCAACTCGGTCAGGGGGGTGTTCAGCCAGACCGGTACGTCGGCGGCGAGCAGGCCGGCGCGCAGCCCGCCCGCGAGCGCCTGGCCCATGGTGATCGGCTTTTCTCCCCTGGCCCATGCCGCCAGGTAGCGCTGGACAATCTCGGTGGCCGTCGTCAGCCCGCGCGGGTGGCGGGCGATGAGGGCCAGCCACTTGTAGTCGACGTCCACGACCACCGTGCCGGGCGGAATGGCCATGTAGGGCGCGTTCAGGGCGGCGTACTCGGCGCCGAGGACATTGGCGTCGAGCGGTTGCGGCTCGATCGACCGACCACCGGCCAGGCCACCGGGTAGTTCGGGGTAGTAGTCGGGGTAGCCCTCCATCCAGGCGAACCGCAGCGGTGTGTGCTCCAACAGGAAGGAGATCATGGCTGGCCCGGCCGACAGGTACGCCTGCAGGCGTGCGGCGGGGACCTCGTCCCCGACGACCGCGGCCAGGTACTCGGCGGCCTTGGTCGGAGTATCCGGCACTCCGGCATCGAGGAGCACCTCGTTGTTGGGTATCCAGATTCCCGCCCCGGAGCGGGCGGTAGTGCCGCCGTAGACATCGGCTTTCTCCACCACAACGGTCTGCAGGCCGCGTTTCGCCGCGGTAAGCGCACCCACCATGCCGGCCGCGCCGGCACCCACCACCACTACGTCGTACTCGACCACGGTCGTCATCGGACCCCCAGCCCAGCGGAAACAGATGGTAGAACACGTTACTGTATTTAGATCGGGGCCGGGAGGTATCGCATGCACATACTTCAATCAATGTATTGATCTTGCTCTGCGTCAACCGTCGATCGCGGTGCTGCCCGGCCCGGACCGCCGCGAGCGACGGGGACGCGACCGAGCCGGCACCGGGAACGGTGTCATGATGGCCGTTAACCGGTCGAGAACGAGGTGCACGACGGTGACGATGAGTAGATTGAACTACGAGCGTTGGCGCAGCCACCACCCCATGCAGGAGCAGCGGGACGCCAGTCCCTCCCTGCTGGACCGGCGGGACGCGATAGCAGAGTTGGGAGATGCCTTACGCGACCTGGTCGAGCAGGCGGTCACCACGGAGATTCCGGCAGAGCAACTCCGTCAGGTCACCGCCGACCTGCGCCGAGCGGCTCGACCGTTGGCCACGCGTGAGCGGGAGGTGACGCGGATACCGAGCGCTGACGACCTGTTGGGTGGAGTCCGGATGTACAACCCGGTGACCGGCGTCGGCAGTGCCCTGGCCCCGCCACTGCGCATCGACCTGGTTGACGGGGTCGCGGTCGGCGCGTGCACCCTTGGGCCGGCCTTCGAGGGGCCGCCCCGGTACGCCCATGGCGGAGTCAGTGCCCAACTGCTGGACCAGCTACTCGGCTATGTGGCGAGTGCCACCGGCAACGCGGGGATGACCGTCCGGCTGGACACCCGGTATCGGGCACCCATCCCGTTGCGTACGCCGCTGCACCTGACGGCCCGGGTTACCGCCGTGAACGGCCGGAAGACCACCGCCCACGGCGGCATCGCGACCGCTGCCCGCCCCGACGACCTCTTGGTCGAGGCGACCGGGGTGTTCGTCGCGCCCCGACCGGAACAGTCCTGGCGGCTCTTCGGCACGGCACCGTACTGGGAGGCCGGCAATCCCTCCGTCGAGTACGACTGAGCTGCCGTGGCCCGCGGAGCTGCTGGCGGAGGCGGCCTCGGAGCCTGACTATGCCACGACGCCGGTGCGGCAGAGGAGCATGAGTTGCTGGAGGGTGAGCTCCTGTGTGTGGGCGGCAGCGTGGCTGCTGGCCCAGCCGAATACGGTCTCGGCTGGTTGTTGGTTTGGCGTGCCCGGGGTCACGTCGTAGCCGTCGGAGGCGACGATCTTCTCGATCATCCTGGCAAGTTCGGCCGGCCCACTGCCCGGGTAGCCGGTGCTGTAGCCGGCGGTCTGCTTCTCGGGCAGGATGTGCAGGGTGCCGCGGTCGGTGCGGGCCCAGACCATGTCGGCCTCGCGGTCGATGATCAGGGCGGTCAGCTGCTCCCCGTCGGGAAGCGCGAGGGGAGCGTAGGTGTGATGGTCCCAGTGCTCGTGGTTGCCGGTGACTGTCCGATAGTGGTGCACGGCGACGGGCAGCCAGGTGATCGGATCACGGAAGGCGCGCCAGCAGAGGCAGCCGTCACCGGCGACCGCGGAGGGAGAGTCGGGGTCGTCATAGACGCAGGGATGCCAGAGTTGGGGCGCCTCATCCGGGGCGACGAGGGTGACGTGCAGGGCGTCTGGAGCGCAGGGTGTGAGTCGGTCCCGCCACTCGGCCGCGTATCGGCTGGCGTAGGTATCAAGCTGCCGGCCGGCGTTGATGGCGCCGCCGGTGTACGCCGGTGGTTCGATGTAGAGCATGAAGTGCCAGTAGCCCCGCTCTGGGCTGTGGGTGAGATGCAGGTCCCGGTCGTGCTGGTAGGTCATCGTGGATGCTCTCCTGTCCTTCCCGGCGGATACCCTGCATCGGCAACGCTGGGCCGGCTTCCGGTCAGCGGACCCGACGCGGCAGGCCCGCCAGCGGAGACCTCAGCCCGCCCGGCGCCCCGGAGCCCTTGGTGTGCCGCCGACCTTCGCCCCAGCACCGTAGGACAAGCTGAGTGACTGCGCCACCACCTAAGGTGAGTATCTGTCGAATGCCGGGAACCGGACCCTTTCATCCCGGTGGACCGGGGTCGGTGTCGTTCGCGGCCCGGTGGCGACGGGCTACCCGGCTATGCCGCCCTATCCGTCAGCGCAGCAACAGGCGGGCAGCGAGTTCGAGGTGCTCGTGCACGTCGTTGGCCGAGGCGCGCCGGGTGACCCAGGCGACCAGGCTGGAGAGCCAGACATCGCCGATGACGCGGGCCTTGGCTCGGTCGTCCGCCGATGGCTGGCCGTCCTGCATGGCCAGGATGAACATGTCTTCCATGAGTCGGGCGACGGCGTTGACCTCGGTGGCGGCGGTCGGGTCGGCGAACATGAACGCCCGGGTCATCGCTTCGGTGAGCATAGGGTCGCGCTGCATGGCGCGGGTGACCCGGCCGAGGACGAACGCGGTCCGCTCGTGTGCCGTCTCGCCTGGAATGGCGGTGCGACGGAGTCGATCCTGCGTCCGCTCGAACTCCCTGGCCAGGGCGGAAACCAATAGGTGGATTTTGGAGGGGAAGTAGCGGTACAACGTGCCGAGGGCGACGTTGGCGTGTTCGGCGACGGTGCGCATCTGCACCGCATCGTATCCACCCCTGGAGGCCAGGATGAGGGTGGCGTCCAGGATGCGCCGTCGGCGTTCTCGCTGCGCCGCCGACCCCTGCTCGGTGTCGGTCAGGCTGCCCGCGCCCGGGCTTTTGGTATGTGTTCTCGACGCCACCATCTTGCCTTCCGTGATCTTGGTCGAAATTGGCAGCGGCCATGCCATCCCAAGTCTAGCAACGGCGGGCACCGTGCGCTCGGTACGGCTGGCGGTAGTTAGTAGAACGTGTTCTACTGTCGTGAGGTGTTTGGAGTGGGGGAGGGTCGATGCCGATCGCGATGACTACCGACCAGTTGGCGCTCCAGGACGCGATCCGGCAGTGGGCTGCCGGTGCCAATGTCCTCGCCACCGTACGCGCGCTGGAGAACGGCCCGCCCGCCGCGGCCGACCGGCACTGGGCCGGCCTCGCCGGCCTTGGCTGCTTCGCTCTGGCCGTGCCGGAGCAACTCGGTGGTGACGGTGGCCGGGCCGGCGAGCTGGCCGCCGTGCTGGAACAGCTCACCGTCGCCCTGGTCCCCGGCCCGGTCATGCCCACCCTGCTCGCAGCGCTGACCCTCGCGTCCACCGGGCCGACACCCGTCGCGAAAAGCCTGCTGCCGGACCTCGCGGCCGGCAAGATCTCGGTCGGGGTGGCGTTCACTCCAGGAGCATTGACGGCCGTGCCGGTAGCCGGGGGAGCCTACCGGGTGGCCGGGCAGGTCAACGCCGTACTCGGTGCGGGGAGCACCACCCACCTGATGTTGACCGCTGGCACCGAAACCGGAACGTTGTCGTTCGTGCTCGATTCGGAGCATGAAGGGGTTCACCTCACCGCACGTACGCCGGTGGACTTCTCCCGGCCCCTGGCCGACGTGCGGTTGGCGGAAGTGCTCGTCGAGCCCGATCGGCTCCTGCCCACACCCGGGCCGGACCGGCTCCGCGACTGCGCGGCGCTGCTGGCTGCGGTGGAGGCGGCAGCGGTGGCCTCCTGGTGCCTGCGCACCGCCACCGAGCATGCCAAGGTGCGGCGTCAGTTCGATCAGGCGATCGGGTCGTTCCAGGCGGTCGGGCACCTCTGCGCCGGGATGCTCTGCCGGGCGGAGCGGGCCAACGCGGTGGCCTGGGACGCGGCCCGCGCCTACGACCAGGCGCCGGAGGAACTTCCCCTGGCCGCCGCCACCGCCGCCGCGATCGCTCTGGACGCCGCCGTCGACAACGCCAAGGACTGTATTCAGGTGCTCGGCGGGATCGGGTTCACCTGGGAGCACGACGCCCACCTCTACCTACGTCGAGCACTTGCCCTACGGCAGCTACTCGGCGGCGGTACCCGATGGCGGCAGCGCTGCGCGGAGTTGACGTTGGCCGGGGCGCGTCGGCAGGTGTGGGCGGTTGGCGACGAGTACCGGGCCGCAACGGAAGCGACACCATCGTCGTCCGGAGCGGAGCGGGACGTCGACTCCGCGGACCGGTTGGCGGTACGAGCCCAGCTCCGGGCGATCGCGCAGCTTCCCGAGGCCGAGCGCCGGGCCCGGTTGGCGGCCGTGGGATACCTCACGCCACACTGGCCCGCGCCGTACGGGCTCGATGCCGCGCCTGCCCGGCAACTCCTCATCGACGAGGAGCTGGACCAGGCTGGCATCACCCGTCCGGACCTGGCGATCGCCGGCTGGGCCGTCCCCACGATTCTGCGCTACGGCAGTGCCGCCCAGCGGGATCGGTTCGCCGGCCCGTCCCTGCGTGGCGAGCTCACCTGGTGTCAGCTCTTCAGCGAGCCGGAGGCCGGTTCGGACCTGGCCTCACTGCGCACCCGGGCGAACCGGGTGCCGGGCGGTTGGCGGTTGTCCGGCCAGAAGGTCTGGACGTCGCTGGCGGCCGAGGCGGACTGGGCGATCTGCCTGGCCCGCACAGATCCCACGGCGAGCAAGCATCGTGGTCTGACCTACTTCCTGGTAGACATGCGCAGCACCGGCATCGAGATTCGCCCGCTGCGCGAGATCACCGGGCGGTCGGTCTTCAACGAGGTCTTCCTGGACGACGTCTTCGTTCCCGACGAGGGTGTGGTGGGCGAACCAGGACAGGGCTGGCGGCTGGCCCGGGCGACGCTCTCCTACGAGCGGGTCGCCATGGGGCGCGGCCCCGGATTCGGTGCCGACGTCGATCGGCTGGTCCGGATGGTGGGGGCGGGTGGAGTCGCCAGCGAGCCGGGGATGCGGGAACGCCTGGGTGGCCACATCGCGGACGGTCTCGCTGTATCCCTGGTGGAGTGCCGGGCCACGCTACGGCAGCTCGGTGCAGGTGGCGGTGGGCCAGAGTCGGCGGTGGCCAAGTTGATCGGGGTCAGCCATCGACAGGCGGTGGCCGAGACCGCGCTGACGCTCTGCGGTCCGGACGGTGCGGCGGCCGACGGCGCGGGTGTGGAGCCGGTCCACCACTTCCTCCTCACCCGATGCCTCAGTATCGCCGGCGGAACCACCCAGATCCTGCTCTCCCTGGTGGCCGAACGGGTTCTCGGCCTGCCCCGGGCAACCGCGGGCTGACTGTGGATCAGGCCAGTCAACGGGGGACGAGGGAGGGAACCGATGGAGGGCACTATCAACGCCGCCGTGGAGCGGATCCGGGCTGCCGGCGCGGGGCCGGCCCGGCCGGCCCGCGATCCGGTCAATCTACCGATGATCCGGAACTGGCTGGAGGCGATCGGCGACCGCAATCCCCGCTACGAGCAGGAGGGTCTGGCACCACCAGCAATGACGCAGGTGTGGACGATGCGCGGCCTGCATCCGGCCGCGGATCCCACCGATCCGCTCTCGGCCATCTCCGCCGTACTCGATCAGGCCGGGTTCACCTCGGTGGTGGCGACGAACTGCGAGCAGACGTACCACCGGTATCTGCGCGACGGCGAACGGGTTGAGGTGCGCAGCCGGCTGGTAGATGTGAGCGGACCAAAACGCACGGCGCTCGGCGAGGGCTGGTTTGTCACCACCGACAGCACCTGGTACGTCGGTGCGGAGGCCGTGGCGTCGATGACCTTCCGGGTGCTCAAGTTCCGGCCGCCGGGCTCCACCGCGGCCGCTCCGGCGTCCGAGCCGGCTCCGGTGGCGACGTCCGAGCGGGCCCCGGCGGCCGTGTCCGAGCCGGCTCCGGCTCCGACGGCGGCTGACGTGCTCCGGCCGGTCGTCACCCGGGACACCGCCTTCTTCTGGGCCGGCACCGCCGCCGGCGAGCTGCGCATTCAGCGGTGCGACGGTTGTGGTCAGCTGCGACATCCGCCGGGGCCGGTCTGCCGACAGTGCGGGGCCGACCGCCAGGACCACCTGGTCGCCCGCGGTACGGGTGAGGTCTTCAGTTTCGTGGTGCACCGGCACCCGCCGGTGCCGGGGCGGCGGTTGCCGATCGTGGTCGCGTTGGTGGAGCTGACCGAAGGGGTACGGATGGTGGGCGAGTTGCTCGGCGCAGACCCGGCACAGGTGCGGATCGGCGCCGCGGTCCAGGTCGACTTCGTACCGGTGGACGCCGAGCTGACCCTGCCGGCATGGCGGCTGCTGCCATGAGCGTGGCGGTCGGCGTCGTCCTGCCGGAACTGCGGATCCCGGTCACCCCGACCTTCGTGGTCAGCACCGCAGTGGCCACCCGGGACTTCCAGGATGTGCACCACGATCGGGACCAGGCTGTTCGGCGGGGCTCGAAGGACATCTTCCTCAACATTCTGACCACTACCGGACTGGTGCAGCGGTACGTGACCGACTGGGTGGGAGCGACAGCGATGGTGCACCGCATCGCTATCCGGCTCGGGGCGCCCTGCTACGCGTACGACACGCTCGTCCTGACCGGTCAGGTGACGCAGGTGTCGTCCACCGGGTATGTGGTGGCCGTGGTGGGGCGGGTTGCCGGGGGCGATCACGTCACCGGGCAGGTTGAGGTCGGGAGGCTTCCGTGATCTCGGGAAGAGCGGCGATCGTCGGGGTCGGTGAGACGGAGTTCTCCAAGGACTCCGGCCGCAGCGAGCTCCGGCTGGCGGTGGAGGCGGTCCGTGCCGCACTCGCCGACGCCGGGCTGGCGCCGGCCGATGTCGACGGTCTGGTGACCTTCTCCATGGACAGCACCGCCGAGGTCGCCCTGGCCCGGGAGATCGGTGCCGGGGAGCTACGCTTTTTCAGCCAGGTCGGCTACGGCGGCGGTGCCGCCTGTGCCACGGTGCAGCAGGCGGCCTTGGCGATCAGCGCCGGGATGGCGCGGGTGGTGGTCTGTTACCGCGCGCTCAACGAGCGCTCCGGCCGCCGCTTCGGCCGGGTGTCTCGGGACGTCTCGAGCGCACCGACCAGCTCCGGCGTCGACAATGGCTGGCACTACCCGATGGGGTTGGGCACCCCGGCCGCCACCGTGGCCATGGTCGCCCGGCGCTACCAGCACGTCTTCGGAGCCACCGGGGAGGACTTCGGCCGGGTGGCGGTGGCTGCTCGCCGGCATGCCGCGACCAACCCGCGAGCCTGGTTCTTCGAACGACCGATCACCCTCGCCGACCACCAGGCATCCCGGTGGATCGCCGAGCCGCTTCGGCTCCTGGACTGCTGCCAGGAGAGCGATGGAGCGGTCGCCGTGGTGGTGGCCGGCGTCGAGCAGGCCGCCGATCTGCGGCAGACCCCCGCGGTGATTACCGCTGCCGCGCAGGGCAGCGGAGCGGACCAGTACATCATGACCAGCTACTACCGCGACAACCTGACCGGGCTACCGGAGCTTGGCGTGGTCGGGCGGCAACTCTGGGAGCAGTCCGGTCTCGGCCCCGACGAGGTACGGGTCGCGGTGCTGTATGACCACTTCACCCCGTACGTCCTGATGCAGTTGGAGGAGTTGGGGTTCTGCCCGCCGGGCGAGGCACGACACTTCATCGCTGACGGCGCGATCGAACTGGGCGGTCGGCTCCCGGTCAACCCGCACGGCGGACAGCTCGGCGAGGCATACATCCATGGGATGAACGGCATCGTGGAGGCGGTCCGGCAGATCCGCGGAAGTTCGGTCAACCAGGTCGCCGGAGCTGGCCCGGTGCTGGTGACCGCCGGCACCGGCGTACCCACCAGTGGCCTGCTGCTCGGGCCTCCGGACCTCGGCAACGGCGGGACCTGAGCCCTCCGGCTCCGGCCGCAGTTGGGCCCCCGAACGCGGCCGGCGCTCAACTGGTTGAATCACGCGGATGCTGCCTTTGTATCCTGAGATCGAACCCTTCGCGGCTGGCTTGCTCGATGTCGGGGACGGCCACCTCGTCTATTGGGAGAGCTGCGGCAACCCACTCGGCAAGCCGGCGCTGGTGTTGCACGGCGGCCCCGGTTCCGGCGCCAGCGCCGGCTGGCGGCAGTTCTTCGATCCGGCCGTCTACCGGATAGTCCTGTTCGACCAGCGGGGGTGCGGGCGCAGCACACCGGACGCGGGCGACGTCCGAACCGACCTGTCGACCAACACCATGCCGCACCTGCTGGCCGACATCGAAAAGCTACGGGTGCACCTGAACATCGACCGGTGGTTGCTGCTCGGCGGATCGTGGGGCAGCGCTCTCGGCCTTGGCTACGCCCAGCGGCACCCCGGCCGCGTCACCGAGATGGTGTTGTTCAGCGTCGTCACCAGCACACCGGCCGAGCATCGGTGGCTCACCCGCGACCTCGGACGGATCTTCCCCGAACAGTGGGACAGGTTCTTGGATGCGGTACCGGCCGCCGAACGCGACGGCAACCTACCCGCCGCCTACGCCGGGCTGTTGGCCGATCCGGACGAGACGGTACGGGACCGTGCCGCCCGCGCCTGGTGTGCCTGGGAGGACGCACTCGTCTCGAACCTGCCCGGCAGTGAACCCGACTCCCGGTTCGAGGACCCGGTGTTCCGGATGACCTTCGCCCGCCTGGTTACCCACTACTGGGCGCATGACGGCTGGTTCGCCGACGGCGAGTTGTTGGCGGGTGCCCACCGGCTCGCCGGAATTCCCGGGGTGCTGGTCCACGGACGGCTCGACCTGGGCAGCCCGGTGGACGTCCCGTGGCAACTGTCCAAGGCTTGGCCCGCCGCGCGGTTGGAACTCGTCGACGAGGCCGGTCACGGTGCCGGACACGGTGTCGGGGACGCGGTCATCACCGCCTTGGACCGCTTCGGTGCTTCCTACCGCTGAACGCCGATCACCGCTTCCGCGAGCCGGGCGAGATGTGCCCGCGGGTGACCGAAGAGGTGAGCTGCCCCGTGGGCGCGTTTGAAGTAGCGGTGCGCGTCGTGTTCCCAGGTGATGCCGATGCCGCCGTGTAGCTGGATCATCTGCGCAGCGGCCTGCTCCAGCGCCTCGGCGCAGTGGACCGCGGCCCCGGCGGCGAGCAGGTGGGCGTCGGGTGCGTCGGAGTCGAGGCTCGACACCGCCGCGTACGACAGGGAGCGGGCGCTCTCCACCACGACGTGCAGGTCGGCCAGCCGGTGCGCGATCGCCTGGAAGGCGCCGATCGGCCGGCCGAACTGCACCCGGCTCAGCGCGTACGCCACGGTCAGCTCCACCGCCTGAGTAGCCGCACCGACCTGTTCGGCGCTGAGCGCGACGCAGGCGATGTCCCGGACCCGCTCCAGCGGGTTCACCTCGCCCAGCTGACGACCGGGCGCGCCGTCGAGCACGACAACCCCCAGCCGGCGGGTCAGGTCCACGGTGGTGACCGGGCGGCGTCGGACGCCGACAGCGTGCGGGTCCACCTCGAAGAGTCGGACCCCCGCGGGGGTACTCGCGGCGACCAGCAGCACGTCGGCCAAGGGGGCATCGAGCACGTAGTGCGCCTCGCCGGTGAGCCGGCCGCCATTCGTCGCGGTGAACGCGGGTCGGTGCGGATCCCAGTCACCCTGCTGGTCGGTCCAGGCGAGCGCGGCCAGCCGTTCTCCGCCGACCAACTCGGGCAGGATCCGGCGGCAGGCTGCCTCGTCCCCACTGTGCAGCAGGGCTTGGCCGGCGAGGACCGCGCAGCCGAGCATCGGCGCGGGGGCGAGGGTGCGGCCCAACTCGTCCAACACGACATGGGCCTCGCCCAGGCCGGCGCCGAGCCCACCGAACCGTTCGGGTACGGCGAGTCCCGCCACTCCGATCTGGCCACACAGCGCCTGCCAGAGCTCGGTGTCGTCGCCCGCCGTCGACTCGGTCCGCTCGGTGGTGGACCGGTCGGCGGTGTGCCGGGACAGCACACCGCGGACGCTCATCCGAAGGGCTTCCTGCTCCGCGGTCATGTCAGAGCTCCAGTGGCTAGTGCGGTCCGGATCCGTTCGCGGTGCCAGGACTGGGTGCCCCAGGTCCGAGCCAGCGCCCAGATTCTGGTCAGCCAGGAGTCGAGGCCGGACTCCCGGGCGTACCCGATCGCCCCGTGTACCTGTAGTGCGGTGCGGGCCGCCCGCTGGGCGGCATCGGCGCAGGCCACCTTCGCGGCGGAGACGTCGCGGGCAGCCGTGGGCGGGTGGTCGGCGAGGGCGACGGCCGCGGCGTACAGCAGCGGCCGGGCGAACTCGAGGCCGATCGCCACATCGGCGAGCTGGTGCTTGACCGCCTGGAACTGCCCGATCGGTTGGCCGAACTGGGTGCGTTGGCCGGCGTACCGGAGGGTCGTCTCCAGCAGCGCGTGGCCCGCTCCGAGAAGCTGCGCCGCGCAGGCCAGCGCGCCGGCGTTGAGGGCGTGGGCGACGGCCGGGCCGACGGCCGGGCCGGTCGCCAGCAGCGCTCCGTCTGCCACCTCGACCAGTCGCCGGGTGTCGTCCACCGAGCGTCGTCGCGGCCCCGGCACCCCGAGGCGCAGTGTCTGCTCATCCGCCCGGAGAACCAGGGACACGACATCAGCGTCCGTCGCGTACGGCACGTGCGGCGGCACGGCGAGCGTACCGATCACCTCTCCGTTGGCGAGCCGGGGCAGCCAGGTCTCGCAGAGCGCGTCGTCGCCGAGCGTCGTGAGTAACATGGGCAGGGCGGCGATGGACTCGGCGGCCGGACCGGGCAGGGCGTGGTGCCCGAGCTCCTCGCACGCGACGACGATGTCCGCCGGGTGCGCGGCCAGGCCGCCCCACCGCGCCGGCACCGCCAGACCCGTCACGCCGAGCTCGGCCAGCCGGCGCCAGAGCAGCTGTCCGGGCGCCGGGTCGTCGGCGGCCCACTGGCGGGCGACCGTGGTAATGTCCGCCTCGGTCAACATCGCGTGGAGGGCGGCGGCGAACTGTTCCTGCTCCGCGGAGGGGGTCAGCTTCATCGTTGACCTCTGGGGAGGCCGAGTATCCGTTCGGCGATCACCGTGCGCTGAATCTCGTTGGTGCCGGCATAGATCGGACCGGCCAGGGAGAACAGGTAGCCGTCCAGCCAGGCGTCCGCGTCGCCGTCATCGCCGGCCCGGCCCGCCGAATCCGTCCGGAGACCGCGCGTTTCGGCGTGCGGCCCGAGCAGGTCGAGCGCCACCTCGTGTAGGGCGACGTCCAGTTCGGACCAGAAAACCTTGGTCATGCTGGCGGCGTGGCCACTGGCCCGAAGCGCCGTCGCACCGGCCTGCGCTGGTCGATCGGCTCGGCCAGGGGGTGGCGGAGGCTCCGGGGTCCGGTCGGCGGCCTCCTGGGTGGCCGTGCCGTAGCTGTGCAGCTGGTACGCCCGGGCGGCGATCCAGCCGGCAACGACGCGGTCGGACAGCGCCGGGTCGGTGTGCGTACCGGCCTGGCACCACAGCCGTACGAGCCGCCCGGCGGCGGCGGTGAAGCGTCCCGGACTGCGCAGTGACAGCCCGCGCTCGTGGCCCGTGGTGCTCATCGCGACGGTCCAACCCTGGTCTACCGCGCCGAGCACGTCGGCGTCGGGCACGAATACCTGGTCGAGGAAGATCTCGGCGAAGCCGGTCGCACCGCCTACCTGTTGGATCGGCCGGACCGTGACGCCCGCGGCGCGGAGGTCGAACATCAGGTACGTCAGGCCACGGTGGCGGTCCACCCCGGTGCGGAAGAGCCCGAACGCGTGATCGGCCTGGGCCGCCCGGGTGCTCCAGGTCTTCTGCCCGGACAGGAGCCACCCGCCGTCGGTGCGGACCGCACGGGAGCGGATTCCGGCCAGGTCGCTGCCGGCCTCCGGCTCCGACCATGCCTGCGCCCACACGTCGTCGGCCCGCGCCATCCGGGGCAGCAGGCGGGCACGCTGCTCGTCCGTGCCGTGGGTGAACAGGGTTGGCGCCAGGAGGAAGAGGCCGTTCTGGTTGATCCGGACCGGAGCCCGCGCGCGGTGGTACTCCTCCTCGAAGATCAGCCACTGCAGGGGTGATACCTCGCGTCCACCGTAGGCGGTGGGCCAGGACACCACCGACAGCCCGGCCGCGGCGAGGCGCCGCTCCCACGCCCGGTGGGCTCGGTCACCCTCGGGAGTGTCCACGGGCGGCAACGGTGTGGTGGGCACGTTTGTGGCCAGCCACGACCGGACCTCCGCCCGGAACGTGCGGGTCTCGTGGTCGAGGTCGAGGTTCATCGTGCCGGCCAGGCTCACGAACTGGACCTCGCCTTCATGCTTGCGGCGTCCATTCCGGCCAGCGCGTCGCCGGCCACCTCCGCGTTGTGCGCGTGCGCGAGGTGGTGCAGACCGAAGGTGGCGTCCATGGCCGAACGCATTCCCATCAGATCCTCGGCCTGGTTGACGGCCCGTTTGGTCAGGGCCAGTCCAAAGCGGGGCATCTCGGCGATCCGCTGCGCGAGACCGAGGGTGTGGGAGTGCAGCTCCGCGCGGGGGACTACCCGGTTGACCATGCCGACCTCGTACGCGCGCCGGGCATCGAACCGGTCCCCGGTGAAGAGGATCTCCTTGGCGAAGCGGGGGCCCAATGTCCACGGATGGGCGAAGTACTCCACGCCGGGGATACCCATTCGGACGACGGGATCGGCGAAGTACGCGTCCTCGGCCGCGACGATCAGGTCGCAGACCCAGGCGAGCATGAGCCCGCCGGCGAGGCAGGCACCCTGCACCATGGCGATGGTCGGCTTCGGAACCTCCCGCCAGCGCCGGCACATGCCAAGGTAGACCTCCATCTCTCGGGCGTACCGCTGATCGGCGCCGGACCGGCCGACGTGGTCCCACCAGAGCACCGCCCGGCGCTCGAAGCTCTTCTCGACGTCCCGGCCGGGTGAGCCGATGTCGTGGCCCGCGGAGAAGTGCTCGCCGGCGCCGGCGAGCACGATGACCGCGACCGAGTCGTCATTCACGGCCGTGGCGAAGGCGGAGTCGAGGGCGTAGGTCATCGCCGAGTTCTGGGCGTTCCGGTAGCGGGGCCGGTTCATCGTGATCACCGCGGTGGCGCCCTGGCGTTCGAGTCGTACCAGCTCGTCCTCTGTCACTGTGCTGCCTCCTGCCGAAGCACCTGCTCGAGTGGATTGTCGGTCGGGTTTTGGGTGTGGTTTTCCTGCTCTGCTCGGTGTTCCATCGACACCTCCTCACGCAAGCAAGTGCTTGGTAGGGTGAGCCTACGCGCGTTTCGGGAGGTGACACCAGTGCACGACGATGAGTTCCGGCGGGCGGTGCGCGCCTGGCTGGTGGAGAATGTCAGCGCTGAGCTGCGGGGGGCGGGTGGGCCGGGCCGGGAGCACGAGGCGTACCCCGAACGGCTGGCTTTCGACCGCCGGCTGGCCGCCGCCGGCTGGACCTGTCTCGGCTGGCCGGTCGAGCACGGCGGCCGGGGCGCGACGCTCGCCCAACAGGTCGCCTTCCACGAGGAGTACGCCCGGGCCGGTGCCCCGGCGCGCGTCGGCCACCTGGGTGAGGAGTTGCTCGGCCCGACGTTGATCGCCTACGGCACGCCGGAGCAACGCCGGCGGTTCCTACCCGGGATTCGCGCTGTCGAACAGCTGTGGTGCCAGGGGTACTCCGAACCGGGGGCGGGCTCTGATCTCGCCGCCGTGGCGACCCGAGCCCGACTTGTCGGTGACGAGTGGATTATCGATGGGCAGAAGGTGTGGACCTCGCTGGCGCACGTGGCGCACTGGTGCTTCCTCCTGGCCCGGACCGAGCCCGCCGGCACCGGGCCGCGCCAGGCCGGGCTCTCCTATCTGCTGGTGCCGATGCGGCAACCCGGCATTACGGTGCGGCCCATCCGCCAGCTGACCGGTACCTCGGAGTTCAACGAGGTCTTCTTCGACGGCGCGCGCACCTCGCGGGACATGGTTGTCGGCGAGGTGGGCCAGGGGTGGCGGGTGGCGATGGGCACCCTCGCGTTCGAGCGGGGCGCGGCGACGCTCGGCCAGCAGGTCGGGTTCCAGCGGGAGCTGGACCGGCTGGTGGCGCTTGCCCGACAAACCGGTGTCGCCGGTGAGCCGGCGCTGCGCGACGGGCTTGCCCGCGCCGCTGTCGGGCTCTGGGCGCTGCGCGCGCACACCCTCCGGACGATGGCCGAGGCGGACCAGTCGGGCCCGGGGCGGGGAGCGTCCGCGGTGAAGCTGCTCTGGTCGCGGTGGCATCAGCAGCTCGGCGAGTTGGCGATGCAGGTGCGCGGTGCGGCCGGAACGGTTGCCCAGGATGCCCCCTACGACCTGGACGCCTGGCAGCGCCTCTTCCTGTTCGGTCGCGCGGAAACGATCTACGGTGGGTCGGACGAGATTCAACGGGGCATCATCGCCGAGCGGGTTCTCGGTCTACCGCGACAGGCCCGCGGATGAGGCCCCCGGGCCCGACGCCGCCGCTCCGCCCGGCCGGTCGGGAACTGCTCGCGGAGAAGGTGGTGGTGGTGACCGCGGCGGCGGGATCCGGGATCGGGACGGCCGTGGCGGAGCGCTGCCTGGACGAGGGGGCGCTCGTTGTGATCAGCGACCGGCATGTCCGGCGGCTTGCCGAGAGCCACGAACGGCTCTCGGCGGCCCACCCGGGACGGGTCCGGTCGTTGCCCTGCGACGTGACCGACGAGCAGGCAGTCGAGGAGTTGGTCAACGCCGCCGTGACAGGTTATGGACGGCTGGACGTGATGATCAACAATGCCGGGCTCGGCGGCACCGCGTCGGTCATGGAGATGACCGACGACGAGTGGTCGCGGGTGCTGGACGTGACTCTGACCGGCACCTTTCGCTGTACTCGGGCGGCGCTACGGCAGATGCTGGCGCAGGGCCACGGTGGTGTGGTGGTCAACAATGCGTCGGTGCTGGGCTGGCGGGCCCAGGCCGGTCAGGCGCACTATGCGGCGGCCAAGGCGGGGGTGATGGCGTTCACCCGGTGCGCGGCGCTGGACGCGGCGCCCCACGGGATCCGCGTCAACGCCGTGGCGCCCAGCCTCGCCATGCACCCCAACCTGTCGAAGGTGACCAGTGCGGATCTGCTTGCCGAACTCACCGGCCAGGAGGCGTTCGGCCGGGCGGCGCAGCCCTGGGAGGTAGCGGCCGTCATGGCCTTCCTCGCCAGCGACTACGCCTCCTATCTCACCGGTGAGGTGGTGTCGGTCAGTAGCCAGCATCCCTGAGCGCCGCCGCACCCAACGGCGGGCAGCGCCGCCAGCGGGTCAGAGGCGCTCGATGATAGTCGCGGTGGACATGGCGCCGCCTGCGCACATCGTGATCAATGCTGTGCGGGTGGCGGTTCGTTCCAACTCGTGTAGGGCGGTGGTGAGCAGTCGGGCCCCGGTGCTGCCCACCGGATGCCCGAGGGCGATAGCGCCACCGTTGACGTTCACCTTCTCCGGGTCGGCACGGTGGGCCGACAGCCAGGACAGCACAACGGCGGCGAACGCCTCGTTAACCTCGAACCGATCAATATCCTCGATCTTCATGCCGGCGCGGGTCAGCACGCGTTCCGTCGCCTGCACGGGGCCGTCCAGGTGGTAGTAGGGCTCGGCGCCGACCAGGCACTGGGCGACGATCCTGGCCCGTGGACGGAGGCCGAGAGCGCGGGCCCGGTCCGCCTCCATCAGCAGTACCGACGCGGCGCCGTCAGAGATCTGCGACGAGGTGCCGGCGGTGTGCAGCCCGCCCTCGACCACCGGTCGCAGTCGGTTCAGCGCCGCCAGGGTGGTGTCCCGCAGGCCCTGGTCCCGCTCCACCGTGTGGGTTTCTCCGGTCGGCTGTCCCTCGCTGTCGAGGACCGGCGCGGTCACCGGTACGACCTCGCGGTCGTAGTGCCGCTGCGCCCAGGCCCGCGCGGCGTTGGCCTGCGAGCGGACGCCGAACTCGTCCACCGCCGTGCGGGACAGTCCTCGCCGGACGGCGATTCGTTCGGCGGCGACGTACTGGTTGGGTAGGTCGATCTCCCACGAGGCCGGTCGGGGTGTGCCGGCGTCAACGCCGAGATTCGCGCGTAGCGGTACCCGGCTCATCGCCTCTACCCCACAGGCGATGCCGACCTCGATGGCGTCGGTGGCGATGAGACCGGCGACCAGATGGGCGGCGTGCTGGGATGAACCGCACTGGGCGTCGATGGTGAGACAGCCTGTCTCGTACGGCAGGCCGGCGTGTAGCCAGCCGGTGCGGGTGATGTTGTTGGACTGCTCGCCGCCCTGGGTGACGCAACCGCCGATGACCTGTTCGACTGTGTTCGGGTCGAGGTCTGCATGGGTGACGAGGGCGCGTTGTGCCGCGCCGAGCAACTCGGCGGCGTGCAGCCCCGCCAGCCAGCCGCCCCGCTTGCCGATCGGCGTGCGAACCGCGTCAACGATCACCGGAGTGCCCATGGCACCGTCCCTTCGGAGAGCGAACGTGTTCTCCGCGCCGGAGCTCACGCTACGTTGTCGAAACAACATTTGATCTGTTTGAATATTAGAACAGGTTACAGTAGGAGGTTCGATGACTGAGCCGCGTATTCCAGTGGGATTTGACTTCACCGACCCGGCCGTCCTGGAGCGCCGTGTGCCTCGGGAGGAGTTCGCCGAGTTGCGCCGGACGGCCCCGGTCTGGTGGAACGCCCAACCGAAGGGATCGGCTGGTTTCGATGATGACGGGTACTGGGTGGTCACCCGGTACGCCGATGTCATGGCGGTCTCTCGGGACAGTGAAACCTACTCGACCCGGGAGAACACTGCGATCGCCCGGTACCAGCCGGGCACCACCCAGGCGGATCTCGAGATGCAGCGGGTCATCATGATCAACGTTGATCCGCCGGAGCACACCAAGCTACGTGCCATCGTGTCCCGTGGCTTCACTCCCAGAGCGATCGACGCGTTGCGTGGGTCGCTGGCGGAGCGGGCCGAGCGCATCGTGCGGGACGCAGCGGTGCGTGGCACGGGTGACTTCGTCACCGACGTGGCCTGCGAACTGCCGTTGCAGGCGATCGCAGAGCTGATCGGGGTGCCGCAGCATCACCGTCGCAAGGTCTTCGACTGGTCGAACCAGCTGATCGGCTACGACGATCCGGCGTACGGCGTGGATCCGTTGGCCGCCGCCGCCGAGTTGCTCGCGTACGCGATGGAGATGGCCCACGAGCGACAACGCAACCCGAGCGAGGATCTGGTGACCAAGCTGGTCAACGCGCAGATCGACGGGGAGCACTTGACCGCCGACGAGTTCGGCTTCTTCGTGATGCTGTTGGCGGTTGCGGGCAACGAGACGACCCGGAACGCGATCACCCACGGCATGTTGGCCTTCTTCGAGAACCCAGAACAGTGGGAACTGTTCAAGGCCGAGCGCCCCCGGAGCGCGGTCGAGGAGATCATCCGCTGGGCGACCCCGGTGAACGTCTTCCAACGCACCGCCCTGGTTGACACCACCCTGGGCGGACAGGCGATTTCCGCCGGCCAACGGGTGGCGCTCTTCTACGGGTCGGCCAACTTCGACGAGTCGGTGTTCGAGGAGCCGGAACGGTTCGACATCACCCGTAGCCCCAATCCGCACCTGGGGTTCGGCGGTAGTGGAGTGCACTTCTGTCTGGGTGCGAACCTCGCCCGCCTGGAGATCGAACTGATTTTCAATTCGATCGCCGACCACATGCCGGACATCAGCAAGCTGGCCGACCCGCAGCGACTGCGGTCAGGCTGGATCAACGGGATCCGAGAGTTGCCGGTGCAGTACCACTGAACTGGGGGCCCGGCTCGCGGCCGGGCCCCCAGTGCGGGTCAGGAGTGCGCGGCGAGGAACCGGTCCATACAGCGTTCGGCGTTCGCGGTGATGGTCAGGGAAGGGTTGGCCAGGCAGGCCGTACCCGGCAGGATTGATCCATCGATGCAGAAGAGGTTGGGGTAGTCGAGGCAACGACCGCCGAAGTCGGTCGCCTTGCCCATGACCATCCCGCCCAACGGGTGCCAGGTGTTCGCCGCGCCGAGCCCGGTGCCGAGGTTCCGGGCATAGGTAGGCAGCCCGTGCAGGAGGTATCCCTTGCGGCCCTCGGTCTCCCACCACAACCGGGTAACCAGGTCAACCGCCGCCTTCTCGCCGGTGGTCTCCAGCACCCCGTACGGCCAGTGCACCTTGCCGGTGCCGGTATCCGGGTCGTAGCGAATCTCGCCTCGTTCCGGAGCCATGCTGGTCACCAGGTGTGCCGTGGTGCGCGGCATCCAACGGGGAACCGGTGCCGCCTCCCACGCCATCGAGGTGGGTGCGTACGGGTTGTCCTCGTCGATGTACTTGACGTTACCCGGACCGCCCTGGGCGTGGCCGACGTCCTTCCGTAGGTTGATCCGGGTCACCAGGAAGTCGCCGTTGTTGCCCCAGCCCTTACCCACCTCCTGGTTGACCAGGCGGGGCAGCCCGCCCTTGGCCCGGGAGGTGAGCAGCAGCGAGGTGGTGTAGACGGAGCCGGCCGCCATGAACAGGTAGTCACAGACGAAGGTTTTGGTGGAGAGGACCGTGCCGTGCTCGTCGATCTGTCGGCACCTGATCTCGAACTTGTCCTGGCCCGACACCTCGTGAATTTCGGTGACCTCGTGCAATGCCAGTGTGGTCACGTTGCCGGTCGCGGTGGCCCAGGCGAGGTAGTTGCGGTCCACGCTGTTCTTGGCTCCGGAGTTGCTACCGTACGGGCCCTCGCCGATCGTGTGGCAGGGCACGGCGTCACCGGCGAGTTCGGCGCGGACCACGTCCCAGTCCACGGCGAACGGGATGGGCAGGGGGGTCTGCTTGAACTCCGACAGGTAGTCGAGCCAGGCGCGGGCTCCCCGGTAGGGACCGGTGCTCTGCACGTCCTCGGGAATCGGCGCGGCGCCGAGGCGTTGCCGAGCCCGGGGCCAGTAGACATTGTTCATCTCGTCGAAGCTGACCTCGGTCGGGTACGCCTGTTCCCACTCGCTGCGCCGCGGCTGCGGTAGGAACATCCCGATGGCGAGGGAGCCGCCGCCAACCCCGGTCCCGCTCAGCACCGAGATTCCATCTCCGTCGTGGCGGGCGATCAACCCAGCACGCTTCTCGATTCCCGAGCCGAGATTGATGCCCAGTGGTGGGCGGTCCAGGAACCAGCCACACCGCCAGTCCGGCTCATTGATGCTGCAGAACGTGGTGCCGGAGCCGTCCACATCCCAGCGGCGACCACGCTCCAGCACGGTGGTGACCACTCCGGCCTGGCCGAGTCGGTAGGCGGCGACCGCCCCGCCGAAGCCGCTTCCAATGACCACGGCGGTCTTTCCGGCCAACGCGGGTACCGGACCGCCCGCCTGGGCCGCCTGCTGGCCTAGAGCGGCCCCGGCGACGGCGGCGCCGGCGCCGAGCGTGGTGGCCCGGAGTAGGCCACGTCGGGAAAGGCTCGTACCTGTCATGCTCGGCCCCTTCAGTCGTTGGTCGTGATCGGTGTCCGATGCCCATTGGTCGCGTCGGGCGCGCGCCGACCGTCCCTCGGCTCAGGTCTCCCGCCTGGTGGTGACTGGCTCGCAGTGCCGATCGAGATTGACCACCAGATCGGTGACGGGGTTGTCGAGGGCTGGCGGCCGACCGCATCGGTGGCGATCGCCGCCGGGTTAACCCGGTCGCGGTGATCGCCGCCAATCAGGTCGGAGGGGGAGTGGTTCTCGGGTTTGCGTCGAAGGGCCCGGGTACCAATCCCCTTTACATTTATGTATGTCAATCTATGGTGTACTCTCCGCGTCGTCAACGTCTCGGGGTCAGGCCCGCGAGGCGGTTGGTTGGGGCCCGCCGTGGCACCCTCCGGGTTCAGGCGGCGGGCGGTGACTCACCGGCCGAGCCGTCCTGGTCTGCCAACTCGGTCGAGGTGAGGGTGGCGCCGATCGCCCGTAGTTGGGCGGTGGCACCGCCCCACCGGAACTCGTGGTGCTTCGCGGCAAGAAAGTAGCGGTGCAGTTGGTGGTCGAGATCGATCCCTACGCCACCATGGAGGTGGACGGCGGTGTGCGCGACCCGGTGTCCGGCGTCGGCGGCCCAGAACTTGGCCGTCGCCACCTCGGTTGGGCAGGGTAGCCCTTCGGCGAGTCGCCAAGCCGCCTGCCAGAGGGTGAGCCGGATCGCCTCGACATCGATGTAGGTGTCGGCGAGCCGCTGCGCCACCGCCTGGAAGGTGCCGATCGGGCGACCGAACTGGATCCGGCTGCGGACGTACTCCGCGGTCAACTCCAGCGCCCGCTCGGTCACCCCGAGCTGGAGGGCGCAGGATCCGATGGTGGCCCGCGTGGTGAGCCAGGCGGCGATGGCGCTGCCGTCCGCGACGGTGCCGAGGAGCCGGTCGTCGGGAAGGGCCACCCGGGCCAGGTCCAGCCAGCCGGCCCCCTCGCCCCCCGCCACCTGCTGCGGCTCCACGGTAACCCCGGGGTCGTCGGGGCAGACGAGGAAGACCGCGGTCCTACGGCCGAACTTGGCCGGGACCAGCACCAGATCGGCGTCCGGTGCGGCCGGCACGGTCGTCTTCGTCCCGGTCAGCACCCAACGGCCGGCGACGCGCTCGGCACCTACCTCGCCCTCCGTGAGGGCGGCGGTCAGGACCATGGCCCCTTCCCGGGCTGGAGTGACCCACCGAGTGACCTGCTGGTCGTCACCGAATGTGGCCAGTCCGGCCGCCGCCGTCACGATGCTGGACAGGTAGGGCACGGGGGCGACGCTCCGGCCCACCTCGATCAGAACGCCGCACTGCTCCATCAGGCCGAGCCCGTCACCGCCCGCCCGGTGGGGCAGCGCGGCGGCGAGCACTCCCGCCGTGGCGAGTTCCCGCCAGAGTGGTCGGTCCAGGCAGGTGTCCTTCGCCTCGAGGTCCCGGAGCCGGTCCGTGGTGACCTGGTCGGTGAGGATCTGCCGGGTCAGCCGGGCGAGGTCGCGGTGGCTCTCACTTGGGGCGAATCTCATGACCACTCCTGCCGTTGGGTGCGCCGACGGGCCGCTGGCAGCCCCAGGCCGACGGTGGCGATGATGTCTCGCTGCACCTCGTTGGTGCCGCCGCCGAAGGTGAGGATCAGGGCGGAGCGGTGTAACCCCTCCACCCGCCCGCGCAGCAAGGCACCGCGGGACCCCTGCCGCACCGTCGCGTTCGTGCCGAGCACCTCCATGAGCAGCCGGTACGCCTCGATGGCGAATTCGGTTCCGTAGACCTTGGTAGCCGAGGCGGCGGCCGGGTCGAGGCCGCTGGCTGACTCGGCGGCGAGTCGCCAGTTGTAGACCTTGAGGAACTCGGCCTTGGCGTGCACCCGGGCCAGGTGCAGCTGGACCCACTCCTGGTCGATGACCCGCTTCCCGCCCGGCAGGGTGGTGGCGAGAGCCCAGTCCCGCACCTCACGTAACGCGTGTCGGATGGGCGCGGCCGAGGTGAGCGCGACCCGCTCGTGGTTGAGCTGGTTGGTGATCAGCGGCCAGCCCCGGTTCTCCGCGCCCACCAGTGCGGAGCGCGGTACCCGGACGTCGGTGTAGTAGGTGGCGCTGGTGGTCGGCCCGGCGACGGTGCGCACCGGAGTCCACGAGAAGCCCGGCGAGTCGGTCGGCACGATGAGGATTGACAGACCCTCGTGCTGGGGGGCCTCCGGTGCCGTGCGGCAGGCCAGCCAGACGTAGTCCGCGTACTGGATGAGGCTGGTCCACATCTTCTGGCCGTTGACCAGATAGGTCTCACCGTCGCGGACCGCGGTGGTGCGCAGGGCGGCCAGGTCGGTGCCCGCCTCCGGCTCGGAGTAGCCGATCGAGAAGTGCAACTCGCCGGCGGCGATCCGGGGCAGGTACTCGGCACGTTGCCGCTCGGTGCCGAAGCGCATCAGCGTCGGTCCGATGGTATTGATGGTCAGGAACGGAACCGGCACCCCCGCGACCGCCGCCTCGTCGGTGAAGATGAGTTGATCCAGCGTGGACCCGTCCCCACCGCCGTACTCCCGGGGCCAGCCGAGCGTCAGCCAGCCATCCTGGCCTAGGCGTCGCACGATGTCGCGGTAGACCTTGCCGTCTCCATACTCGCCATCGCTCATGGCGAGTGCCTCGCGGACTTCGGGGCTCATCAGCTCAGCGAAGTAAGCGCGCAGTCGGGCACGGAGTTGTTGTTGTTCGACCGAGTAGGAGAGGTGCATAGCGCTGCCCCGTTCGGCTAGATTTAGAACGCGTTCTAGCATACTGGAGGAGGCGACGATGAGCGAGGCGTACCTTGTCGACGCGGTGCGCAGCCCGGTGGGGCGGCGCGGTGGTGGGCTGGCCGGGGTGCACCCCGCAGACCTCGGTGGCCAGGTAATCGCGTCCCTACTGGACCGGGTGGGGGTTGACCCGGCCGCGATAGATGACGTCGTGTTCGGCTGCGTGGACACCCTCGGGCCCCAGTCGGGTGACATCGCCCGGACGGCTTGGCTGGCGGCTGGCCTACCGGAGGAGGTGCCCGGGGTGACCGTCGACCGACAGTGTGGCTCGTCCCAACAGGCGGTGCACTTCGCCGCCCAGGCCGTCCTGGCCGGCACCGCAGACCTGGTGGTCGCCGGTGGCGTGCAGAGCATGAGTCAGGTGCCGATCGCGAGTGCGATGGCCCCGCACGGCCCGTACGCCGGCTCCGTCGGGTGGGCGGCTCGCTATGGGGAGGAAGAGATCTCCCAATTCCGCAGCGCAGACCTCATCGCCGCCCGGTGGGGGATCACCCGTCCCGAGATGGAACAGTACGCGTTGCTCAGTCACGAGCGGGCGGTCCGCGCCCGGGAGGCGGGACGATTTGCCGCTGAGATCGTGCCCTGTGCCGGCTGTACGGTCGACGAGTGCCCGCGACCGGATACCTCCCTGGCAGCGATGGCCACCCTTGCCCCACTACGTCCCGACGGTACGACCACCGCGGCTCTCGCCAGCCAACTCGCCGACGCGGCCAGCGTCGTGCTGGTCGCCTCCGAGCGGGGACTTCGGGTGCACGGGCTGTCGCCCCGGGCCCGCGTCCACCATCTCAGCGCCCGGGGCGATGACCCGGTGCTGATGCTGACCGCGCCGATTCGGGCAACCGAGGTCGCGTTGCGGCGGGCCGGGATGACGCTCGACCAGATTGACCTGATCGAGATCAACGAGGCGTTTGCCAGCGTGGTGCTCGCCTGGCTGCGCGAAACCGGTGCGGACCTGGATCGGGTCAATGTCAACGGTGGGGCGATCGCCCTTGGGCATCCGCTCGGTGCGACCGGCGCGCGGCTGATGACCACCCTGCTGCACGAGCTGGAACGCTCCGGCGGTCGGTATGGGTTGCAGACGATGTGCGAGGGGGGCGGCCAGGCGAACGTCACTGTCATTGAGCGGTTGTAAGCCGAGATAGGCAGCCGTCTGCCTCGGCGATGATCCGGTCGATGAGCGCCGCGCACGAGGGCAGGTCGTCGATGAGCCCCACCACCTGTCCGGCGGACATCACCCCGAGGTCGGCTCGGCCGTCCACCATCGCCGCGCGAAGTAGGACCGGGGTGTTGGCGGCCATCAGCGTCTGGGACCAGGAGAGTTCGCGGCTGCGTCGGGCGGCGAAGCCATCCCGAATCAGCGCCGACCACGGCATTGCGGTGCGTCGGCGCAGCGCGAGGGCCCGCCCGAACGCGTTGGCCAGGGTGCTGATCCGTCCCGATCGTTCGAGCCGGTCCACGAACCGGGTCCGGAGGACCCGGTGCGGTACACCGTCGACCTGCGTGGTGACCACCGTGTCGGTGGGGCCGCTGTCGAGATAGGTCTGTTTCACCGCTGCGCCGACGGGGCTGTCGCTGGTCAACAGGAACCGGGTACCCATGGCGATTCCCGCCGCGCCGTAGGCGAGGGCGGATACCAGGCCGCGGCCGTCGAAGAAGCCCCCCGCCGCGACCACCGGTATGTCGACCGCGTCGACCACCTGGGGCAGGAGCAGGCTGGTGGGCACCGGTCCCGTGTGCCCACCACCCTCGCCCCCCTGGACCAGGACGGCGTCCGCCCCCCAACCGGCCACCTTCTCCGCATGCCGGAGGGCGCCGACGGACGGGATGGTGATCACCCCGGCGTCGCGGAGCCGGCTGATGAGGTCGCGGCGCGGCGCGAGCGCGAACGAGACGACCCGGACCGACTCCGCGATGACCAACTCGACCCGCTCCCGCACGTCCGTTGCGTCCGCGCGCAGGTTGACCCCGAATGGCGCGGAGGTACACCGACGCACCTCGTGGATCGCGGAGCGCAACTCGTCGAGGTTCATCGTGGCCGAGGCGATGATGCCGAGGCCGCCAGCCTGGGCTGTCGCCGCGGTCAACCGGGCACCGGAGACATAGCCCATGCCGGTCTGCACGATGGGGTACCGGACGCCGACCAACTCGGTCAACTGGGTGCGCAGTGCCGGGTGCATGGTGGTCTCCCTGTCGGTACCGGGCAGGAACAGCCGGATGGGCGCGTCGGGGATTCACCGACCCAGCTCGTGATCTCGTAACCCAGCCGGATCCAGTCGATCGCGGATGAGTCGCAGCTCGTGATCGTTGGGGGTCCTGGTCTCCGGTACGTGATCCGGCAGCTGCAACGGGAAGCCGGTCGCGGCCACGACCTCGTCCACGCTGACGCCGGGGTGTACCGAGCGCAACCGCATCGCCCGATCCGGTGACTGGAAGTCGAGGACCGCCTTGTCCGTCACCACCATCCGGATCTCGTGGAACCGGTTGCCCGGGGGCCCGAGGGCGGCGGCCTGGTCGTAGCCGATGCCGCAGACCACGTCGACCCGGTCCACGAAGACCCGTCGGGTGTGGCGGGGCACCCAGTAGCTGGTGGGATGGTTGATGGTGTTCCCCGGGGCGCCGCGTACGCCGAGCAGCTGGGTGGTGGGCTGTGTCCAGGAGCCGATGCAGGAGATGTTCTGGTTGCCGTACCGGTCCAGCTGGCTGGCCCCCATCATCATGTGGCGACGCCCGGCAGCGGCGATGCCGAGCACCGCTCGGTAGGGCAGCCACCCCTCGGCCCCGTCGTCGCCGACCAGCCCGGCCTCGCCGTCGCTGAGCACCAGGTCGGGAGCGAAGGTCCGGCGGGCCAACTGGGCGGCCAGGCGGGGGACCAGTCCGATGGAGCTGGCCAGGATCTCGCCATCGCCCCGCCACGCTTCGGCGCAGGCGACGATGCAGACCTCGACCCGGCTGGCCCCGGTCACGACACGGCTCGCTGGTAGTGGGCCTCATCCGCATCGAGATACCGAGCCCGGAAGCGGTCCCATGCCTGCGGGCTGGCAGCGGATTCCGCGTACTCACGCTGGAACGCCTCGTCGCGGTCGTAGTCCGGTACGCAGCTGGTGAAGTGCGCGCCATGCGGGGTCTCGAGGACGCCGTTGACCATCATGCGGCTGATCAGGAGGCTCTGCACTGGGCCGCCGGAGCGCAGCTCGGCCGGGTCGACCAACCGCTCGCAGGAGATGAAGCTCCGGGCAGCGGCGAGGCAGAAGAGATCGTCGAAGTACGGGTCCGGGCCCAGGTACTGGCCATTGCCCTGGCGGTCGGCCCGGTTCAGGTGCACGAACGCAACATCCAGGGTGAGGGCCGGTACCGCCACCAGCTCCTCGCCGTCGGAGTAGGGGGACCGCACCGTACGGAGTTCGGGGTTTATTCGCAGGACATCGGAGCCCAGCCCGGCGCGGATCGGTAGGTAGGGAAGTCGCCGCGCGGCGGCGAGCAGCCCCCAGTGCAGCATTCCCTCGTCCAGCTCGGTCAGCTCGACGGCACCCAGCTGCCGGGCGCGCCGGAAGTGGGGCTCGAGGGGGATGCTGTCGAGGGAGACGAACCCGGTCACCACTCGCCGCACCCGCCCCGCCGCCACCAACAGGCCGATGTCGGGGCCGCCGTAGGACACGATGGTGAGATCGGTGAGGGCGGACCGGGCGATGGCGCGGACCAGCGCCATCGGCTTCCGTCGTGACCCCCAACCCCCGATGCCGATCGTCATGCCGGAGCGCAGCTCGCCGACTACCTCCGCGATGCTCATTACCTTGTCGGCCATGGGTCAGGCCACCCTCCCTCGTCGATCGGTCAGTGCTTGCCTCGGTCGAAGAAGCTCTGTCTCGCCCGGTCGGAAACGCCCGCGAGATTCAGCTCGTAGGTGAAGCCCTGCTCGTAGCGGTAGGACCGTCGGAGGTCGATGGGGTCGATCCCGTTGAGTGACTCCTTTGCCCGACGAATGATGACCGGGTCCTTGGCCGCGATCTCCTCGGCCACCAAGCGAGCCGTGGCCGCCAGTTGCTCCCGTGGCACCACCTCGAGCACCGACCCGAAGTCCCGCAGTTGCGGTGCGGTGATCTGCCGGCAGGTGTAGACCATCGCCCGCATGAGTTGCTGCGGCACCAGCCGGGACAGGTGCGTCGCTGCGCCCAACGCACCCCGGTCCACCTCTGGTAGACCGAAGGTGGCATCGTCGGCGGCCACCACGATGTCGGCGGTGCCGGCGAGGCCGACACCGCCACCGAGGCAGAAGCCGTGGACGGCTGCCACGACTGGCACCGGACACTCGTAGACGGCGGCGAAGGCGGCGTAGCAGCCCCGGTTGACGCCGATCAGCGCCGCGTGGTCGGTGCTGTGCTGGAGCTCCTTGAGGTCCACGCCGGCACAGAATCCGCGCCCCTCGGCGCTGAGGATCACGGCCGCCACAGTGGGGCTGGCAGCAGCGGTGTGGATGGCGTCGGCCAGTGCGAACCAGTCGTCGCTCGCCAGGGCGTTGACCGGGGGGATGGCGATGACCACCTCGCTGATCCGTTCGTCGCCGCGAATGTCGATGCCCATCGTTGATGCCTCCAGCTCCACCGGCTGCTCCGGAACGGAATCCACCGTCTGCTCCGAACGGATAGCGACACGCATGGCCAGCCCGAACGCCGTCCAGACAGCTGCCATGAACCTAGCGCTTGCTTGGCAGAAAGCTATCACGAAGCCGAGCTGTGTATCGATGCCTCACCCGGAGCCTGGCAGTGCCCACGGGTTCGGCGTATCCTGCCGAGAAATAGAACAGGTTATACCTGGTTGCTGTGGAGGGTGGGCATGGTTCTCTCGATTAAGTCACGACGGGACGCGGTGGGACTGACCCGGGGGGAACTGCTCCTCGCCGGTGACTGGCGGCCGTCGCGGGACGACCGGACGTGGGTGCACCTACATCCGGCGACGGGTGAGGAGGTGGGGAGGTTCGCGGTCGCGGACGCCGCCGACGTGGACATCGCCGTCCGAGCCGCCCGAACTGCGTTCGACGAGGGGCCCTGGCCCCACAGCCGGGCGAAGGAGCGCATCCGGGTGCTGCGGCGGACCGCTGACCTCATCCGGGAGCACGCCGATGAACTGCTTGCGCTCCAGGCGCTCGACAACAGTGTTCCGTTGAGCTTTGGTGACGCCTATGCGGTGTCGGCCGAGTGTGCGGCCGACATTTTTGATCACCATGCTGGCTGGGTCGACAAACTCGCTGGCGAGACGCTGCCGCCCTACCAGGGGGGTGACCACATGGTGTTCACCCTGCGCGAGCCGATCGGGGTGGTGGCGGCGGTCATCCCATGGAATGCGCCCCTCCTACTGGCGGCGCAGAAGCTCGCGCCGGCGTTGGCCACCGGGTGCACCGTGGTGCTGAAGCCGTCGGAGTACGCCACCTTCGCCGTACTGCGACTGGTGCGGATTCTCGAGGAGGCCGGGGTTCCTCCGGGCGTGCTCAACGTGGTGACCGGGCCCGGGGAGACCACCGGCGAGGCGCTGGTCACCCACCCACTGGTAGACAAGATCACCTTCACCGGCAGTCGTGCTGTGGGCCGGCGCATCCTGCATGCTGCGGCGGACAGAATCACCAGGGTGAGTCTGGAGCTCGGGGGAAAGAGCCCATCGATTGTCTTCGCCGATGCCGACATCTACGCCGCCGCGGCACTGACCATGGGAACAGTCACGGTGGGACTGTCGGGCCAGGTCTGTGTGGCCCACACTCGAGCGCTGGTCCAGCGGGAGGTCTACGACGACTTCCTCTCAATCGCCGCCGGTGCGACCGCCCTGGTGAACTACGGAGATCCCTTCGACGCCGAGACCACCGCCTCTCCGCTGATCAACACGCGGCAGCTGGACCGCGTGCTCGGCTATGTCGGGAAGGGACAGGAGGAGGGGGCTCGCCTGGTCTGCGGTGGCGAACGGGTTGGCGGAGAGCTGGCTGCCGGCAACTTCGTGACGCCGGCGCTCTTCGCCGACGTGGCCAGCGACATGACCATCGCCCGGGAGGAGATCTTCGGCCCGGTGCTTGGGGTGACGCCGTTCACCGATGAGCAGGAGGCGGTACGCCTGGCGAACGACACCGAGTACGGACTCGCCGCCACGGTGTGGACCAGCGATGTGAAGCGTGCCATGCGGCTGACCCGAGCCGTGCGGGCCGGAACCGTCGGCGTCAACGGCTATCAGGTAGAGCCCCATGCGGCCTTTGGCGGATTCGGCCAGTCCGGCCTCGGACGGGAGGGCGGGCGCGGCTCGGCGGAGTCATTCACCGAGGTGAAGACCGTCCTCCTGCCCACCACGGATGAGCTCATGTAGGTGGCGGGCGTCGTCGCCGACCCGGCATGGTGTCCTGGTCGGCGACCGGCGGCAGTTGCTGTGGCAGGGCGGCGGCGATCGATGATCGCCGCCGCCCTGCCGCACCCGCGGTGGGCTACCGGCTCTCGCCGAATGTGGTCGCCGCCAGCGGCAGGGTGGCCTCGCAGGCGTAGCCCGTTCCGGAGGCATGCTCGCCGAAGAGGGGTCCCAGGGCGTCGTGGAGGGCGGTGGGCGACCAGGACTCGCCATCGGTGTGGAAACTTGCGCGCACGGTGGGTGGGGCCAGCACCGCGGCCACGCCCCCGTGGATCACGAAGACCTCGCCGTTGATCGGACCTCCGGCCGGGCTCGCGAGGTACCGCACGAGCGGTGCGACGTGCGTTGGGGACAACGGATCGGTCGCATCCTCGGGGGAGGGTCCCATGAGCTCGCTGGTCATCGCCGTGCGCGCTCGTGGGCAGATGGCATTGGCCCGGACACCGTAGCGGGCGCAGCTCCGCGCGGTCGCGACGGTGAGCGCCACAACGCCGGCTTTCGCGGCGGCGTAGTTCGGCTGCCCGGGCGAGCCGAGCAGAAACGCCTCCGAGGAGGTGTTGATGATCCGGCCGTACACCGGGGTGCCGAGTGCCTTGCTGCGTTCGCGCCAGTAGGCGGTGGCGAAGCGGGTGGTGACGAAGTGTCCCCGCAGGTGCACCCGCAGGACGAGGTCCCACTCCTGCGCCGACATCGTGAAGACCATCCGATCGCGGAGGACGCCGGCGTTGTTGACCAGGATGTCCAGCCGGCCGTAGGTGTCGAGGGCGGCTTTCAGGAGGGACTCACCGGTGGACCAGTCGCCGATGTCGCCGGTGCACACCGTCGCCTCGCCGCCCGCCGCCTTGATCTCGGCGGCCACCGCCGTGACGGCGTCGCCGGGAAGGTCGTTGAGGATGAGCCGGGCCCCGCCTGCCGCCAACTCGAGGGCTTCTGCGCGCCCCAAACCGTTACCGGCCCCGGTCACGATCGCGGCCGTGCCGTCCAGTGTGAACTGCTGATCTGTCATTGGTGCTCCCTCGTCCGCGGGCAGTCGTAGCTCCGCCGGGCACATTGGTTGACCAATCGCTTGCTTGGGAGCGTATCAGCTTCTCGTTGGCTTCGCCCGGGGAGATCGATCCGCCGGTGACCCCCCAGTCGACCCATTCTCCGGAGCGAGAATGCCGTCGAAGATCAGGTGAATTACCGCGTCGGCAATCTGGTCGGCATGCCAGCCGTTACTGCCGTTCTGCCCCCACCGCGTCGGTATCCACAACACGTCCCGCAGGAGCCGGTAGGTCAGCTTGGTGTCCAGATCGGAGCAAAAGAGCCCGCTCTGCTTCCCCCGCTCCAACTGGTCTACCCAGAGGTGTTCGATCTCCCGGGTGGCGTCGCGCAGATAGTCGAAGCGGGGTACGGCGCGGAAGTGGTTCCAGTCGTTCTGCAGCATGGTCAGGGCGGCGCGATGTCGGGCCAGCGTCGCCGCGCTGGAGCGTACGAACTGCTCGATCGTGCGGCGGGGGTCGTACGTGTCGGCGACCGCCTCGCGGTAGCCGGTGAGCACCTCGTTGAGGAAGTCGGAGAGGAGCTCGTCCCCGATCGACTCCTTGGAGTCGAAGTGGTGGTAGAGGCTGCCGGAGAGGATTCCGGCCGCGTCGGCGATCTCCCGCACGGTGGTGGCTCGGAAGCCCTTCTCGGCGAACAGTTCCCCGGCCAAGCGTACGAGGTGGGTGCGACGCTCTGACGGCAGGCCCGCGCTGCTGGCTTTCTTTGTGGTCACGGGTCGAATTATGCCGGTCGCCCCGGCTGCGCCCCAGCCGCTTGCCCGGGCCCCTGTCAACCCCTAGGCTAGAACAGGTTTCACTTTTGGAGGTGACTTCGTGCGGGCGGCGATCTTTCACACGGTGGGCGACGACAAGGTCGAGATTCGCGATGACGTGACGGTGCTCGGGCCGGACGCGGGTGAGGTCCGGATCCGGGTTCGAGCGGCCGGGGTGTGTCACTCCGACCGCTCAACGCGCGAGGGGGTGCTGCCACACCCGATGCCCGTGGTGCTGGGGCACGAGGCATCCGGCGATGTCATCGCGGTCGGCGATGGCGTGGAGGACCTGGCCGAGGGGGACCGGGTCGTGGTCAACTGGCTACCCGCGTGTGGGTCCTGCTCCTCCTGCGCCCGGGGGGAGCCCTACCTGTGCTTGACCAATGTGCTGGCCGGCTACGCCCAGCCGCGGTTCCTGGCCGGCGAGACCCCGGTCTTCGCGATGGCCGGGTGTGGCGCCTTTGCCGAGGAGATCGTTATTCCCCGTGCCGGCGCCGTGAAGGTGGCCCCCGATGTGCCGTACGAGGTGGCCGCGCTGGTCGGCTGCGGCGTGATGACCGGCGTTGGCGCCGTGATCAACACGGCCCGGGTCGAGCCCGGTGCCGCCGTCGCGGTGATCGGCTGCGGCGGCGTGGGTATTGCTGCGATCCAGGGCGCGCGGCTCGCCGGTGCGGCCGTCATCGTCGCGGTCGACACGGTGGAGGCCAAACAGCAGACCGCGCTGCGGTTCGGGGCGACCCACGGATGTGGCCCGGAGGCTTTGGGTGAGCTGTCAGTTCAGCTCACTGACGGTGAGGGCTTCGACACTGTCTTCGACGTGGTGGCTGCGCCGCAGACGCTGCGTACGGCGTGGACTGCGGCACGTCGGGGTGGGGCGGTGGTGGTCGTGGGTGCCGGTCGCTCCGATCAGCAGGTCACGTTCAGTCCCTTCGAGCTGTTGTTCGAGGGGAAGAGCATCACTTCCTCGCTCTACGGTGCGTCGCAGGCGCCGCGAGACTTTGACCGGATGTTTGACCTCTGGCGGGCTGGCCGACTCGACCTGAGTGCGATGATTACGCACCGGCTGCGGCTGGAGGAGGTCGGGGACGCCCTCGCCGCTCTCGGCCGCGGCGACGTGATTCGTCAGGTCATCTGTTACGACGGCGCCAGTTGACCCGCCGGTGTGATTGACTCGGCGACTCCGGTGGCCCACCGCCGCGGCGGCGCGGGCCGCAGTCAGGTGGGCCAACCGGGGTCGGGTGATCGGCTGGACGGGTGCTCAGCCCACCACTTCAGCGACCTGGCGTAGCTGCTGGGCGTTGCCCTGGACCAGCAGCGTCGTGACCACGGTCTCGCGCCACCGCTGCAGCTCGTCGCGGACCTTGGCGACCGGGCCGATCAGGGCGATGTCCTCCACCAGCGCGGTCGGCACGGCGGCGGTGGCCCGCTTCTTGTCGCCCGCCAGGTACGCCTCGGTGATAACGTCGCATTCCTTTTCGTAGCCGAGGCGGGCGAAGACATCCCGGTGGAAGTTGACTGACTTGGCTCCCATGCCGCCCACGTAGAGCGCGACGAAGGGTCGGAGCCGATCCGCCGCCCGCTCGATGTCGTCGTGGACGACGATCGGTACGGTCGCGGCGACCTCGAATGTGTCCAGGTCGCGGCGGGCGCCGGGGCGGGCGAAGCCCTCGGCCAGGGCGGCCCGGTAGAAGCTGTCCGCCTTGGGGGAGAAGAAGATCGGGAGCCAGCCATCGGCGATCTCGGCGGCTAGGGCGACGTTCTTCGGCCCCTCAGCGCCGAGGAAGATCGGGATGTCGGCGCGCAGCGGGTGGACAGTGGACTTCAGTGGCTTACCCAGCCCGGTGCCGCCGCGATGCGGTAGCTGGAAGAAGTCGCCGTCGTACGTAACCGGCTCGGACCGGGCGAGGACGGCGCGGATGATTTCGATGTACTCCCGGGTGCGGGCCAGCGGACGCGGATAGGGCTGGCCGTACCATCCCTCCACGACCTGCGGGCCGGACACGCCGAGCCCGAGGACGAAGCGGCCCCCGGAGAGGTGGTCGAGGGTGAGCGCGGCCATCGCCGCGGCGGTCGGAGTGCGGGCCGACATCTGCATGATGTTGGTGCCCAGGCGGACCGTGGAGGTGCTCGCTCCCCACCACGCGAGTGGGGTGAGGCAGTCCGATCCGTACGCCTCGGCGGCCCAGACGGAGTCGAAGCCGAGTCGGTCGGCCTCGGCGATAGCCGCCGTGACGCCCTCGGGCGGCCCGGAGGACCAGTAGCCGGTCGTGTAGCCAAGCTTCATGGGGGTGTCCTTCCAGGTCCCCGGGAGTCCCGGGTGCGGGGGAAGCCGGTGGGGGCCGTCTCGCTCCGCGTGGTGACGGTGGGCAGGGTGACGATGGGCAGGATCGACGGTCGGGAGAACTGCCGCCGATAATCCACAACAGGAATAGTCATATCATTGAGTATGGTTCGGGGGAAGGGTCGGCGACGCGGTGCCGGCCCGCCGAATTCCGTCCTCACCCGGAGCGGGAGGTGTGGCCATGGCGCTGCGGCACGCGGTGTTGGCGGCGCTGCTCGATGGAGAGTACAGCGGCTATCAGCTGGCCAAAATCTTCGATGTTTCCTGCTCCAACTTCTGGTACGCGGTACCCCAGCAGCTCTACGCCGAGTTGACCAGGCTGGAACGGGCGGGGTTGATCACTGGTCGCCAGGTCATCCAGCACGACCGCCCCAACAAGCGGCTGTTCACGGTCACCCCCGCCGGCCTCGCCGAACTGGCCGCCTTCGCCGCCGTGCCGTCGAAGCCGTCGTCGACCCGGGAGGACCTGCTCGTCGTGGTCCAGGCCGTGGACCGACTCGACCCGGCACCGGTCATCGCCCAGCTCGAGGAGCGGGCGGTCATCGCCGCCGCCAAGGTGGAACTCTTCGACCGGATGCTCCGGCAGCTGCGCGGTGACCTGACCGAGGAGACGTTCCTGCGCGAGAGCAACCGGATCGGGCCGTACCTCACCTGCCTGCGGGGGCGTCGCTTCGAGCAGGAAAATCGCGAATGGTGTCTGCAGGTTGCGGCGCTGCTCCGCGCTCGTGCCCCGGTGTCGCGCTGACCTGCCGGTGCCGGGCTACCCTCCGGCCCGGCCACCAGCACGGGGCGGGGCACTGCCGGTCGGTCAGCCACGCCGGGCAGTATTCGACCAAGCCGGCGTGCCGGGGCAGTGCGGCGTGGAATGGTGAGAGCCATGAAGCGGGACCGGGATGAGATTTTCGTCGAGTACACAAAGTCGATCTGCCCGGTCTGCAAGGTGGTTGTCGACGGACAGGTCAACCTCCGCGACGACAAGGTCTACCTGCGGAAGCGCTGTCCGGAGCACGGCCAGTTCGAGGCGTTGGTGTACGGCGACGCGCGGATGTACCTCGACAGCGCCCGATTCAACAAGCCCGGCACGATCCCGCTGACCTTCCAGACCGAGGTGCGCGACGGTTGCCCGGCGGACTGCGGGCTGTGTCCGGAACACAAGCAGCATGCCTGTCTGGGCATCATCGAGGTCAACACCGGCTGTAACCTCGACTGCCCGATCTGCTTCGCCGACTCCGGTCACCAGCCCGACGGGTACGCCATCAGCCTGGCGCAGTGCGAGCGGATGCTCGACGTCTTCGTGGCGAGTGAGGGCGAGGCCGAGGTGGTGATGTTCTCCGGTGGAGAGCCCACCATCCACCGGCAGATCCTAGACTTCGTGGACGCCGCCCAGGTCCGCCCGATTCGGGCCGTCAACCTCAACACCAACGGAATCCGGCTCGCCAGCGACCGGAGGTTCGTGGCAGCGCTCGGCGAACGGAACCGTCCCGGCCGGGCGGTCAACATCTACCTGCAGTTCGACGGGTTCGACGAGCGAACACACCGGGAGATCCGGGGTCGGGACCTGCGTGAGATCAAGCAGCGCGCGTTGGACAACTGCGCCGAGGCCGGCCTGACCGTCACCCTGGTGGCCGCGGTCGAACGGGGGCTCAACGAGCACGAACTCGGCGCCATCATCAGCCACGGCCTGGCGCACCCGGCGGTGCGGAGCGTCTCGTTCCAGCCGGTCACCCACTCCGGCCGGCACACGCCCTTTGACCCGCTGACCCGGCTGACCAACTCCGACATCATTCACCTCGTCGCGCGGCAGCGGCCCGACTGGTTCCGGGCCGAGGACTTCTTCCCGGTGCCGTGCTGCTTCCCGACCTGCCGGTCGATCACCTATCTGCTCACCTCGGGCACGCCCGGCGCCGAGGATTTCGGGGTGGTGCCGATTCCCCGGCTGCTCGACGTGGCGGACCATCTCGACTACGTCACCAACCGGGTGGTGCCGGACCCCGCTGTCCGGGAAGCACTGGAGAAGCTGTGGTCTGCGTCGGCGTTCATGGGCACCGACACGACCAAGGTGCGCCTCGCCCAGACCGCCGCGGCGCTGGACTGTGCCGACGCCTGCGGCGTCAACCTACCCGAGGCGGTGGCGAACCTGACCGACCGGGCCTTCATGATCGTGATCCAGGACTTCCAGGACCCGTACACCCTCAATGTGCGGCAGCTGATGAAGTGTTGCGTCGAGGAGATCACCCCGGATGGCAGACTGATCCCGTTCTGCGCCTACAACTCGGTCGGCTACCGGGAACAGGTCCGCGAGCAGATGTCCGGGGTGCCGGTCGCCGACGTGGTGCCCAACGCACTCGCGCTCCGCTCGATGATCACCGACTCTCCGTACGGGTCGAAGGTCGCCCAGCACCCGGACGGCGGCGTCGCCGCCGGACGGCGGGTGGCGCGGGACGCCACCAACGTCGGGCGGCGGATCCGGTGACGAGGAGTGAGCCCGCAGCGGATCCGAAGGGCTGCTGCGCCGCGGCTTACGGTTCGGACCTGGTCGCCCTGCTCCTCGGCGAGGCGTACCATCCCGGTGGTTCGTCGCTGACCCGCCGACTCGCCGCCCGACTGGGCCTGACCACCGGCGAACGCGTACTCGATGTGGCGAGCGGACGAGGCGCCAGCGCGCTGCTGCTGGCGTCCGAGTACGGCTGCACGGTGACCGGTGTGGACCTCGCCGGCTCCAACGTCGCGGTGGCCACCCGGGTGGCCCGGTCCGTTGGGCTCGCCGACCAGGTGCGGTTCCGGCGGGGAGACGCCGAGCGGCTGGCTGTCGACTCGCATTCGGTTGAGGTGGTGGTCTGCGAATGCGCCTTCTGCACCTTCCCCGACAAGCCCACCGCAGCGGGGGAACTGGCCCGGGTGCTGGTCCCGGGCGGTCAACTCGGGCTGGCCGATGTTGTCGCCGTCCCCGACCGGCTGCCCCCCGAACTGACCGGGTTGGGAGCGTGGATCGCCTGCGTTGCCGATGCGCGCCCCCTCGATGAGTACGTCGCCCTGTTGGCGGGCGCAGGACTGACGACAACCCACACCGAACGGCACGACTCCGCGGTCACCACGATGATCGACCAGATCGAGGCGCGCCTGACCGTGCTGCGGCTGACCGCCGCGGATCAGGCGGCGGCGCTCGGCTTGGACTTCGACCGGGCCCCGGCGGTCTTGGCCGCGGCCCGGGCCGCGGTCGCCGACGGTGCGCTCGGCTACGCCCTCCTGACGGCCAGGAAACCGGGCTCTGGCCCGGGCTGAAGTTCCCGGCTCGTGGTGCAGCGTGGCGTCCGGTTTCGTCGTAGCCGGCGGAGGCGGGTAGCGATTGGTGTGAATCGACAGCTTGCCGTCCGGGCGGGTGCCCGATAGCCTCTCGCCGTCAAGGTGCACGGGAAGCCGGTGGAAGACCGGCGCGGCCCTCGCCACTGTGACCGGGTAGTGATCTCTGACTGTGCCACTGGGCCCAACCAGGTCTGGGAAGGCTGGAGTGAACGTCGATCCGGAAGCCAGGAGACCGGCCTTGACACGGATCTCATCCACGAGGTGCTGGAAGGGAAGGTCATTCGATGCATATCGCCGAGGGGTATCTCCCTCCGGAACAGGCGGCGGCGTGGTTCGTCGTGTCCGCGCCCTTCGTCGTCCACGGGAGTCGGGCCCTGGTCCGGCAGGTCCGGGCAGATCCAGACTCGAAACTGCTGCTCGGTGCGGCCGGTGCCTTCACCTTCGCGCTGTCCGCATTGAAGATCCCGTCGGTGACCGGGTCGAGTTCCCACCCGACCGGCACCGGGCTGGGGGCGGTGCTGTTCCGACCGCCGGTGATGAGCGTGCTGGGCGGCATTGTGCTGCTGTTCCAGGCGCTGCTACTGGCCCACGGCGGGCTGAGCACGCTGGGCGCGAACATCTTCTCGATGGCGATCGTCGGCCCGTGGGTGGCGTATGGGAGCTACACCATGGTCCGTCGCGCTGGCGGCGGACTGGGTCCGGCGGTGTTCGCCGCTGCGGCCCTGGGCAGCCTGGCGACGTACGGTGTCACCGTCGCCCAGCTGGCCCTGGCGTTCCCCGACCCGGTCTCCGGCGTCGGCGGTGCGCTGGCGAAGTTCGGCGGGATCTTCGCCGTGACCCAGATTCCGTTGGCGATCAGCGAGGGACTGCTGACCGTTCTGGTGGTCCGCCTGCTGAGTCGGACCAGCGGAGACGACCTGCGTCGGCTCGGCCTGCTGCGCCCGGCGGCGGAGGTACGGGCATGAGGCGCTTCTCCTGGGTGAACCTGCTGTTGCTGCTCGCGGTGCTGCTCCTGGCGGTGGTGCCGCTGGCGCTCGGCCTGGGGTCGGGGGAGGAACCCTTCTCCGGCGCGGACGCCCTCGCCGAGCAGGCCATCGTGGACGACCACCCCGACTACCAGCCGTGGTTCTCGCCGATCTACGAGCCGCCGTCGGCCGAGCTGGAGTCGGCGTTCTTTGCTCTCCAGGCCGCGCTCGGCGCCGGCCTGCTCGGCTACTACTTCGGTGTCGCCCGGACCCGGCAGCGGCAGCGCGACGCGGTCGATCGGCAGCGCGGTTAGCGTGTTCGCCCTCGACATCGCCGCGCACACCGGTCCCTGGCGAGGTCGGCACCCCGCCGAGAAGGCGCTGCTCGCGCTCGGGCTGCTGGTCTGCGCGGTGGCCCTGCCCACCTGGCCCGCCGCGCTCCTGTCCGGTGGCGCCGCGGCGGTGCTGCTGGCCGCCGCACGGGTGCCACTGGTCGTGGTGCTGCGGGCGGCCCGGGTGCCGCTGTTCTTCGTGGCCACCTCCACGGTCCCGTTGCTGGTGTCGATGCCGGCTCCGGCCCGACTGGCCATCGACCCCGCCGGCCTGCCGCTGGCGGCACAGACCGCGGGCCGCTCCGTGGCGGCGTTGACCTGCCTGCTGCTGTTCACCGCCACCACACCGTTGTCGGATGTCCTGCCACGACTGCACCGGCTGGGGATCCCCCCGGCGGTCACCGAGGTTGCCGCGTTGACGTACCGGATGCTCTTCCTGCTGGTGGAGAGCGTGCATGCGGTCCGGCAGGCGCAGGCGGCGCGGCTTGGCTTCCGTACCTGGCGGACCGCCTACCGGTCGCTGGCCGGACAGGCGGGGGCGGTGTTCGTTCGGGCGTTGCACCGGGCGCGGCGGCTGGAGGAGGGACTGGCGGTACGGGGCTACACCGGTTCACTCGCCGTGCAGGTGGCGGCGCACCGGGTGTCGGTGCCGTTCGTCGCGGCGACCACGGCGTTGCTCGGCGCGATTGCCACGGTCAGCACCGGGCTGGTGTCCCCTTGGTGAACGCCTCGCTACTGGAGTTCGATGAGGTGGGCTTCGCCTACCAGCCGGGCCGATCGATCCTGGCCGGGGTCAATCTTCGGATCGACCCCGGCCAGCGGCTGGCCGTGCTGGGTCCGAACGGTGGCGGCAAGACGACGCTGTTCCGACTGGCGGCCGGCGCGCTGCGGCCCGCCACGGGCCAGATCGCCGTCGCCGGCACCCGGGTACGGCACACCCGGGCCGGTCTTCGGGAGCTGCGGCAGCAGGTGCAGCTGGTCGTGCAGGACCCGGACGACCAGCTCTTCTCCGCCAACGTCTGGCAGGATGTCTCCTTCGGACCGGTCAACCTGGGGCTTTCGGCCACGCAGGTGCGGCGGCGCTGCGACGCGGCGCTGGCGGCGCTCGGTGTGTCGGCGCTCGCCGAGCGACCCACCCATCTACTCTCCTACGGCCAGCGCAAGCGGGTGGCCATCGCCGGTGCGGTCGCGATGCACCCGCGGCTGCTCATTCTCGACGAACCGACCGCCGGGCTCGACCCGGCCGGGGTGGAAGCACTGCTGCGCACCCTGGACGACCTACACACCGCGGGTACGACGGTGGTGCTCTCTACGCACGATGTCGACCTCGCCTTCCGCTGGGCGGACGCGGTGGCGGTGGTCTCGAGCGGTGGCGTGCGGACGGTAGCCACGGCGGACGGCCTTGCCGATGGGGGCCTGCTCGCGGCGGCAGACCTGGTGCCGGCGTGGGCGCCGTTGGTGCACCGGCTCCTGGACCGGATTCCGGAGCTGGCGGGGGCCCGTCCGCGGGCGGTGACCGAACTCGCCGCGCTGCTCAACGATGCCACCGGGGATGACCGGTGATCGCCGCAACCCGACGCGTGGCGTGGCCCGGGCGGCGGTCACGCCGCCCGGCACCCGTTGGTCAGGCCGTGCTGCGTCGGCGGCGCAGTAGCACCAGGCCGCCGGCCACCAGGACCAACAGGATCCCGCCGCCGATCGCCGCCGCCGTGCCGATCCCGCCGCCGCCGCCGTCGCCGTCGTTGTCGGTCGCCGCCACCGGGCTGGTTGCCGCGGGCCCCGTCGGCGGTGTGGTGGGCTCGGCCGCGGGGGACGACCCCGCCGGCGTCGGAGCCGGCGCCTCGGCGCCAGCGGGGTCGGCGACGGTGAACGCGTACGAGCCCTGGACCGGGTGCCCGTCGGCGGAGACTACCCGGTACGCGACGGTGTAGCTGCCGTTCGCGAGAGTTCCGTCGATGCTGATCGTGCCCTTTGCCCCGGTTACCACGGGTTTACCGGTCGGGACCTTCTGCTCCTCGGCGTCGGAGAGGACGATGGTGGTGAACGCCGGATCCAGCTTCTGGAGGAATTCCAGTGTGATCTCGGTCGGCGCCTTGTCCAGCTCGGCGTTCTTGGCCGGTGTGGTGGTCTTCAGGGAATTGTGCGCGGCAGCCGGCGCGGCCGGTACGAGCAGCAGCGCGGCGGCGGCGAGGACGGCGGCGAGGAAGCCGGCGGGTCTCGGGCGGGCGTTGGTCCGCATGGTTCTCCTGTCGAGGTCAGCCGAGCAGTTGCTGGCCGATCCAGCCGCCTTCGGGGCAGCCGGGTGGGATCGCGAAGACGGCGGAGCCGATCGGGGTGGTCCACTCGTTGAGTAGGTCCCGCTCGGCCAGCCGTCGTTGGATGGGTAGGAACTGACGGGTGATGTCGGCCTGGTACGAGGCGAAGATCAGGCCGCTGTCCGCAGTGCCGTCGGCGCTGGGCACGCCGTCGTAATTGTAGGGGCGGCGCAGAATCCGGAGCCGGTCCTCGGTGACGTGGGAGCGGGTCAGGTGCGAGAAGTCCGGGATGACGGTGAGCCCGCCCGATCCGAGGGCGTGTAAGTCGGGTTCGTCGTGTTCGTCCGTGCCGGTCAGTGGCGCGCCGGTGTCGAGCCGGCGGCCGACGGACAACTCTCGGTCGGTGCGGCCGAGGAGGTCCCACGTCTCCAGGTTCATGCTGATCCGCCGGACGACCAGGGTGGTGCTGTCGCGCAGCCAGGAGGGCCCGTCCGGTACCCACACCGCGGTCTCCAGGGGAGCGCCCGGCTTCGGGTTGGCGGTGCCGTCGAGTTGGCCGAAGAGGTTGCGCTGGGTGCGCCCTGGCTCGGACCCGGCCGCGCGCCGGAAGCCTTGCTGCACCCAGGCGACGGTGGCGAAGGGGCGGCTGTCCTTCACCAGCACCCGCTGGGCGTGCGCGACGGTCAGCGGGTCGTCGGCGCAGATCTGCAGCAGCAGGTCCCCGCCGGACCAGTGGGGGGAGAGCCGGTCGATGCGGAACGCCGGGAGGGCGGCCACCGACGGTGGCCGCCGCTCGTCGGCGTTGGCCGCCGGGTAGAAACCGGGGCCGAAGCCGAAGGTCACCGTCAGCCGGGCCGGTAGCAGCCCGAGCTCCGGCTCGGTGTCGGCTAGGGCGGGACGGCCCTGGGTGAGGCGGGCGGCGTCGTCGGAGAGCAGTCGCAGCATCCGTCCCAGCGCCTCCCGGTCCGTCTCCGGCCGGAGGGCAAGCGCGACGAACGCCGCGTGTGCCTGCGGTTCGGTGGCGACCCCCGCCTGGCGGGGCCCGTGGAACGGTTCGACGGCGAGCCCGATCTCCGCCACCGGCGCCAGCTCGGCGGGGCGGGTAGCGGGGTCGTCGGAGGAGCCAACGGCGGTGACCGCCACGGTGGCGCCGAGCGCGCCACCGGCAGCCAGGGCACCGCCCGCGAGTAGACCGCGCCGGCTCACCGCGCGGGGGCCGCTCCCAGTCACGACGCTGCGCTGGGGCTCATGGACATATCCGGCATGCCGTGCTCGGGGTTGTAGCTCTCCTCCGCGCCGGTGAACGGCTTCGCCACCGCCGTAAAGGACTGGGTCCGCCCGTCGGCAAAGGTGAGGGTGAAGGTGAGCTCATCCCCGGCCCGCACCGGCTGCTGCAGATCCAGCATCATGAGGTGGTCGCCGCCGGGCTCGAGCAGGTGGCTGCTCTTCGCCTTGATCACGATGCCGCCCTCCTTGGCCCGCATGACCATCTCGCCATCCTGCATGGCCATCTCATGCAGCTCCATCGGCGACACCTCGGTGCTGACGTCGGTCAGGGTCACGTCGGCGTCGCCGTCGTTCACCAGGGTGGCGAACGCCGCGGTCATTCCCTTGTCGGCGGCCTTCACCCACGGGTCGTTGATCCCGACCACGCTGGCGGGGGCATCCGCCGCCGGAGTTGCCGTCTCCGACGGGGCGGGGTTGGTCGCCGATGGGTCGCTGGATGAGCCACAACCGGCCATGGCGGCGGTCAGCAGGGCAGCGGCGACCAGGGCGGCCGGGCGTAGGCGCCGACCGGTGACGTTGCTTGGCATGTAGGACCTCTCTGAGTTCGGTGTCGACTGTTGGTCGGTTCGGCAGGGCGGGAAAGTTCCCGGTGATTCGGTTGGCGACATCACCGGTATCGGGACGCTCAGGCCGCCGTGTTGTCCCGATGGCACGCCGAACCCGGAACGGGTGGGGGCACGAGCCGCAGCTCCGGCGGGGGCGGCTCATCCTCGGCCCGGATCCGCCAGCGGGGACGATCAGTGCGAAGGCCGGCGGGCGGGCTGTCCGGGTGCAGGCCCGGCCGAGACATGGCCACGACGATCGCATAGCCAACGAAGAGGAACCCGTGACTGACCAGCCGGGCGGTCTCCACCCGGCCGGTCATCAGGTCGTTGACCGACAGGAGCACCAGCGTGCCGACGAAGGCGCTCAACATGGGCAGCAGCCCGGTCGGCGGGGTGCGGCGGGCGGCCACGAACAGGAACCCGGCACCGACGGCGATGTTCCACGCCGCTGCCTCGTGCCACAGGTGTCCCGAGGCCAGCGGTCCGCCGGCGTGGATGTGCGGGCCCGCCGCCGCCTGACCGACCTGGGTCAGACCCAGCAGGACCTGCAGCGCCCCGGTCAGCCCGAGCGTCGCGCGCAGGGCGATCACCAGCCGCTGTCGCCACGGCGGCCGCGACGTTGACCCCGCCGGGGTCGCCGGGGCCGTTGCGGGACGTGCGGCCAGGATCACATCGGTGAGGTCGGGGCCGAGCACGCTGACCGACAGCCGGGCCCGGCGGGTGATCGCCGCCGCCTGGTCGAACCACGTCCGGCACCCACCGCAGCTGGCCAGGTGGGAGTCGGCTGCCGCCCGCTCAGCCGGGGTCTCCTCCCCGTCCAACTGCGCCGACAACACCTCGCGCCACTGCTCACACCCCATGTACCGGTAGTCGGACCGGTGCCGGCGTTGGTTCCCGTGCGGGACAGGAAGGTCTTCAGCCGGTTGCGGTGTGCCGGGCCGACCCGCCGGAGCGGGCCTGTAGTGCGACAACCAGATCTTCCCGAGCCCGGGACACCCGTGACCTGATCGTCCCGATCGGGCAGCCACACACCTGTGCGGCCTCGGCGTAGGAGAGGCCGAGAACCTGGGTGACGACGAATGCCTCCCGGCGGTCGGTCGGCAGCGCCGCGATGACCTGTTCCAGGGCGACCTGCCGGTCGAAGCCGCTCTCGTCGGCGTCGGTGATGTCGTGGGAGTCGGTCATCGGGACCGTCCGCGGACGGGACGTGGCGGTCCGCACGTGGTCCACCGCGACCCGCCGGGCGATGCTGAACAACCAGGTACGCGCGGAGGAGCGCCCGGCGAATGAGGGAAGCGACCGCAGCGCGCGCAGGTAGGTCTCCTGCGTCAGGTCATCCGCCTCGGCTGGGGAGATCAGGGCGGCCAGGAAGCGTCGGACCTGTTGTTGGGTTGCCCGGATGAAGGCGGCGGCAGCCGCCTGGTCACCGCGTCCTGCCTGGAGAGCCCACGAGGTGACATCGGTGTCGTCGGTCACGGTGGGTACCTCCGGGTCGCCGTTCGGAGCGAACGACGGGCACTAAATGCCCGTACGAGACGGCTGAGCATCGTGCTGACGGTAGCGTACGGCATTCCCGGCGCGCCGGGCTCTCGCCGGTTCTGGGCCGCCAACTGTTGTGGATCATCTCGCGGCGGTGGTTCCCGCCTCCCGGGCAGCCCGGCCCATCCGGGTGACGGCGTCGGTGAGGATGCCGGGGGAGGTGGCGAAGTTCAGCCGGACCCGGCCCGCACCACCGGTGCCGAAGGCGTGCCCGGAGCTGAGGGCCACCCGCGCGCGTTCCAGGAACAGCTGGGCCGGATCGGTGCTGACCTCGTCGGACGCGCTGTTGGGTCGAGCAATGTGTGGGCCGAGACGCCGGCAGTCCAGCCAGGCCAGGTAGGTGCCTTCGGGGCGGTGGTAGCCGACGGTGGGCAGGTGCTCGGCCAGCAGCGCCTCCAGCCTGGTGCGGTTGGCGTGGAGTCCGTCGAGGAGGCGGTCGAGCCACTCCCCGCCGGCCCGGAGGGCGGCCGTCTGCGCGACCACACCCAGGTGGCTCGGCCCGTGGCTGACCTCCTCCGGTATCCGGGCCAGCTCGGCCGCGGCGCGTGGTCCCGCGATCGCGAGTGCCGCCTTCATGCCGGCGAGGTTCCACGCCTTGGAGCCGGAGGTGACCGCGAAGGCATCCTGGGCGCCGGTCACGGTCAGGTACGGGGTGACGGCTGCCCCCGGCAGCGCCAGTGGAGCGTGGATCTCGTCGGAGATCACCCGTACGCCGTGCCGGTCGGCCAACTCGGCGACGGCCTCGAGTTCCGCGCGGCGATGTACCACCCCGGTGGGGTTGTGCGGGTTGCACAGCAGGAAGGCCGGCCGCTTGCTGCGGGCCCGGGCGCACCGGAAGGACTCGTCGAGGGCGGCGAGATCGATCCGTAGGTCGGCCCCGAGCGGGGCCTCGACGACCTGCCGTCCGGCGTGCCGGGCGAACGCGTAGAAGGGCGGATAGACGGGGGAACAGACCACCACGGTGTCGCCGGGGTCGGTCACCAGCCGGAGCACCTCGACGATGCCCAGCATCACGTCGGGTACCACCGCGGTTCGGCCGGGGGAGAAGTCGGTCCAGCCCCAGCGTTCGGCGGCGAACTCGCCGAACGCCTCCGCGTACCCCGTCGGGTGGGCATAGCCGGTGTCGCCGAGCGCGATGGCGCGCTGTAGCGCGTCGGTGACGGAGGGGGCGAGGGGGACATCCATCTCCGCCACCCAGAGCGGAAGCACGTCCGGGGCGTAGCTGCCCCACTTCACGCTGGTACGTCGCCGGAGCTGTTCCAGCGTGAGCTGGGTGAGCGGGTTCGGTACGGCGGTGGGGTGATCGTCGGAGGGTGTGGAGCGGGACATCCGCCCACCCTAGGGCGTCCGGCGGCGGGCGGACTCTCGGCACTGGTCGCCGCCGCTGGACCGTACGCCTCGGCTCGGTACGCGTTTGCCCCCGCATTGAACGACTGTTTAATCTAGCGGGGTGGCATCCGACGGCGGCATTGCCGAGACCCGGGTTGGTGGCTTCGTCACCACGGGTCCGCGCCGCGGTGCCCCCATCGCATCGGGTCCGCGCGGCGGTGCCGCCGGGATCGCGGCGCCGGCCCTCGAACGGTTCACCCAAGGGCTGCACGTCGATCGCTCAATGCTGGATGACTATCTGATGTACGTCCCGGACCCACCGGCGGCGAGGGACGCAGCAGGCACTGCATACCGGCTGTCACGCCCCCCGGCGTGAATCTTCTCCGCGGCGGCTCACCGACTCTCTGTGCGCTCCGCGTGACCGACGGCATCGGACTAACCCCGGGGCTCCAACCCTGCCCGGGGTCCTCCCTCGAACGAGGTCTACGACCATGACCACGGCAATCGATATTCAACACATCGACAAGCACTTCGGTCGCATCAAGGCACTGGACGGTCTCGACCTGCGGGTCGAGACCGGTAGCGTGCACGGCTTCCTCGGCCCCAACGGTGCCGGCAAGTCCACCACGATCCGGATCCTGCTGGGGCTGCTCCGCGCCGACCGCGGCCAGGTCCGGCTACTCGGCGGTGATCCGTGGGCCGACGCGGTGCGACTGCACCGCCGGCTCGCCTACGTCCCCGGCGACGTGGAGCTGTGGCCCAACCTGACCGGCGGCGAAGCGATCGACCTCTTCGCCCGCCTGCGCGGCGGGACCGACCCGGTTCGCCGCGACGAGCTGTGCCAACGCTTCGACCTTGATCCGCGCAAGAAGGGGCGGACCTACTCGAAGGGCAACCGGCAGAAGGTCGCCCTGATCGCGGCGCTGGCCAGCGACGTGGACCTGCTGTTGCTCGACGAGCCGACCGCCGGGCTGGACCCGCTGATGGAGGCGGTGTTTCAGGAGTGCATCCGGGAGGCCAGCGCGGCCGGCCGGACCGTTCTGCTCTCCAGCCACATCCTCGCCCAGGTCGAGGTGCTGGCCGACCAGATCTCGATCATTCGGCAGGGGCGGATCGTCGAGACCGGCTCCCTGACCGACCTGCGTCACCTGACCCGGACCTTCGTGGACGCGATTGTCGACAGTCCGGCTGCTCAGCTCGCCACCCTGGCCGGCGTACACGGGCTGCAGGACGTCGACGGCCACGTCCGCTTCGAGGTCGACGGCGAGCACCTCGCCGTCGTCGTCCGGCGGCTGGGCGAACTCGGCGTACGCGGGCTGACCGTCCGGCCGCCGACTCTGGAACAGCTGCTGCTGCGGCACTACGGCGATGAGTCGGCCCGCCACGGGGCGGTGGCGTGATGGCCACCGTGCTGGTGCGCCGTCCGGTGCTCGCGGCGCCCGGCCAGGGCGGTGGCCGGGTCACCGGGACCGGCGCGTTGCTGCGGTTCATGCTGCGCCGGGACCGGATCCGCTTCCCGGCATGGACCCTCGGCCTGACGCTGCTGATGGGGTACTTCGCGACCGCGCTGGAGACCTTCGTCGAGAGCCCGGCGGATCTGGAGGGGCTGACCGCCTTCTCCGGCAGCCCGGCCGGTGCGCTCTTCGGCGGCCCGGGATTCGGCTTCGACGACCTGACCATCGAGCGCTTCCTCGCTGGGCAGTACGGTCTCTACGTGGCCATCGGCGCGGGCCTGATGGGGCTGTTGACCGTCGTGCGGCACACCCGCGCCGAGGAGCGTTCTGGTCGGGCCGAGCTGATCCGGGCCAGCGTGGTCGGCCGGCACGCCCAGCTCACCGCCGTGCTGGTGCTCGCCGCCACGATGGCCGCGGTCGTCGCCATCCTGATCGGTGGCCTGATGGCCAGCCGGGGGTACGGCCTCGGGGGGTCGTTGCTGTTCGGTGCTTCGGTCGGTGCGGTGGCGCTGGCATTCGCCGGAGTCGCGGCGGTCACCGTCCAGCTGTCGGAGTATCCGCGGGCCGCCTCCGGCGCCGCCGGTGCCCTGCTCGGAGCCGCGTTCGTGCTGCGCGGGCTGGGTGACATGGCGGCGGTGCAGGGCGGCGGCGCGGCGTGGCTGTCCTGGCTGTCACCGGTTGGCTGGTCCCAACAGACCGCGCCGTACGTGCACGACCGCTGGTGGCCACTGGTGATCTCGCTGGCCTTCGCGGTGACCGCCGTGGCCGCCGGCTACGCGCTCTCCGCCCGCCGGGATTTCGGTGCCGGACTCGTGCCGCCCCGCCCGGGGCCGGCCCGGGCGGCGGCCTGGCTGGACGGGCCGCTCGCGCTCGCGTTCCGGCTGCACCGGGCCAGCCTGATCGGGTGGAGCGTGGGACTGCTCGCCGCCGGTCTCGCCTACGGCTCGTTCACCCAGCCGCTGCTCGACGGGTTCACCGATGCACCCGAGGACATGGTCGCCATCATGGGCGGTGCGGAGAACCTGCTGGACGGCTACCTCGGCACCATGGGGCTCACCATGGCCCTCGCCGTCGGGGTCTACGCGGTGCTCGCCATGCAGACCCTGCGCTCCGAAGAGAGCGAGGGGCGGGCCGAGTCGGTCCTCGCGACGGCCGTCAGCCGGTCGGCCTGGATCGGCAGCCACCTCGTGGTGACGGCGGTCGGCGTACCGTGGCTGTTGCTGGTCGCCGGCGCCGGTATGGGCGTCGGGGCGGCGGTGAGCACCGGCGATATCGGGTCCTTCGGTGGCCTGCTGCTCGGCCATCTGGCGCACACTCCGGCGGTCTGGCTCCTCCTCGCCGTCGCGGCGGTGCTCTATGCGGTGGCGCCGCGGGTGCTGCCGCTGATCTGGGTGGTGCTCGGCTACGGGCTGATCGTCGGGTACTTCGCCCCGATCCTCGAGATTCCCGCCAGCGCCGTGCGGCTGTCCCCCTTCGCGCACGTCGGCGAACATCCGTTGGAGCAGATCAGTGTGGTCGCGGTCCTGGTACTGACCGTGCTTGCCGCGGTGACCGCCCAGGTGGCTCACCGGGTGTTCCGGCGGGATGTGGTCGGTCGAACCTGACCGGGTTTCCGTGGGGGCGGCGAGGGGGCACCGCCCCCACGGGAACCTTCCGGCGCCCGGCCACGTCTGATCTGACATGACCAATAGTCGACTCCGTTGGACGGCGCCCGCCGTGTCGCTGCTCCTGCTCGTCACCGCCTGCGGCTCGCAGGGTGAGGCGGCCAACGCGGGCGATCCCGGCCAGCCGGAGGCGTCGCATCCCGCTGACGCGGCGGTGTTCCAGATGACCGCCATCGGTGGATTCGGGATGCCGTCCGCGCTGGCCAGCCGTATCCCGTCCGTCAGCGTCTACGGTGACGGACGGGTGATCAGTGAGGGCCCCACGACCCTGATCTACCCGGGGCCCGCGCTGCCCAACCTCCAGGTCCACCCGATCGACCCGGAGGACGTGTCGACGCTGCTGGAGTCGGCGCGGGCCGCCGGCGTGGACGGCGCGGTGGACTTCGGCACGCCGACGCTCGCCGACGCCCCGACCACCCGATTCACGGTCCGCGGCGCGAACGGCACCGAGCAGATCGACGTCCCGGCCCTCACCGAGGCGGGCGACGACGCGCCCGGCCTCACCGCCGACCAGCGCGCGGCCCGGACGCGGCTGCGGGCGTTCGTCACGTCGCTCACCAGCGATTCGGGTCCGCTGGCGCCGACCCAGGGTGACAGCGCGCAACCCTACGTGCCCACCATGCTCGCGGGCATCGCGGAACCGTACACCGATCCGGAGGGCCTAGGTCAGCCCGAGGTGGCCTGGCCCGGGCCAACGCTCCCCGGCGAGCCCCTCGGTGCCGACACCGGGCCGGGCTGTGTGACCGTCACCGGCGATGCGTTGCAGACGCTGCTCGCGGCGGCGGCGGAGACCACGGCGGCGGCGCCGTGGACCTCGGACGGCAAGAGCTGGATGGTGCAGCTGCGACCGTTGCTGCCGGACGAGACGAACTGCGGGGATCTCGTGGCCAAGGACTGACGCTGGCCCCGGCCGGGCAGCGCGAGCCACCCGGGGGATTGCGGTGGCGAACGCGAGGACTGATCATGTGCTGCCATGGACTCGGCATTGACCCTGATCGGACTGCCCGTCGCGCTCGGCATCATCATGCTCGGCCTGGGCCTCGGGCTGACCGTGGCGGACTTCCGCCGGGTGGCCCGCTATCCGAAAGCCGCCCTCATCGCCCTGGTGTGCCAGGTGCTGGTGCTGCCGGCGCTCTGCTTCGGGCTGGTGCTCGCCTTCGACCTGGCCCCGGAGCTTGCCCTCGGGATGATGCTGCTGGCCGCGTCCCCCGGGGGCACGACGGCGAACCTCTTCAGCCACCTGTTCGGTGGACACGTCGCCCTCAACATCACCCTGACCGCCATCAATTCGGTGCTGGCCGTGGTCACCCTGCCGATCGTGGTCAACCTCTCGGCGGCGTACTTCCTCGCCGACAGCGGGGGTCTGGGTCTGCAGTTCGACAAGGTGCTGCAGGTCTTCGCCATCGTGCTCATCCCGGTCGCGATCGGCATGCTGATCCGGGCCCGGGCGCCCCACGCCGCCGTACGCCTGGACCGGCCGGTCCGGGTCCTGTCGGTCGTGGTGCTCGTCGCGGTGGTCGTCGGCACGGTGCTGAACGAACGGGAGAACCTCGCCGACTACTTCGTCTCGGTCGGCCTGGTGGTGTTGGCGTTCAACGTGCTCAGCCTCGCAGTCGGATACGGGGTGCCCCGGCTGGCCGGGGTTGATCGGGGCGCCGCGACCGCGTCCGGATTCGAGATCGGCATCCACAACAGCACCCTGGCGATCACCGTCGCGCTCAGCCCGGCGTTGCTCGACAACACCCGGATGGCCGTCCCCGGTGCGGTCTACGGCATCGTCATGTTCTTCACCGCCGCGGCCTTCGGTCTTCTGGTGACCCGCACCGGAGCCCGGTCGGAGGGGCCGGTTGGCCGGAATCCGTAGCAGCGGGGGATGGTAGACATTCGGCGTGGTGGAGCGGAGTAGGACCGGTGAGCGTGGCATCGAGGACGCGGTTCTGGACGCCGCCCGGGACTGCGTCCTCGCCTACGGCGTACGTCGCACGACCGTGACCGACGTGGCGCGTCGCGCCGGGGTCTCCCGGATGACCGTCTACCGGCGCTGGCCGGACGCGCAGTCGCTGATCGGCGATCTGATGACCCGAGAGTGGCAGCAGGTGCTGCTGGCCACGACGACCGACGAGGGTACGGGACACGCGCGATCCCGTCTGGTCGAGCGGGTGGTGGCGGGAGCACGGGTGATGCGGGAGCACCCGCTGCTGTGCAAGATCCGCGATGTCGATCCGGAGGTGCTGATCCCGTACCTCCTCGACCGGCGCGGCGCGGGCCAGGAGGAGATGCTGCGGTTCCTGGTGGACGCCGTCGCCCACGGCCGGGTCGACGGCTCGGTCCGGCCCGGTGAGGCCGAGACCATGGCCCGGGTTGTCCTGCTGACCACGCAGTCCTTCGTGCTCTCCGCCCGGATCGTCGCCGACGGTCTTCCCACCGCCAGCCTGGACCGGGAGCTGGCCCGGTTGGTGGACGGTTACCTGCGGCCGGACTAGGACTTCTGATCTCCTGCATGGTCAGAGGTGGCCGGTAGCAGGCGGTCGAAGTTCATGGGCGAGCCGGACCGCTGTCGTGAACGCAGTTGTCCAGGGGAAGGCCTTCTGCCGCTCGTTGCCGTTGCCGGGCGGGTGCGGTTCCCACTGGTCGTCGGGGCCGAGCAGGACGTGTACCCCCTCGTCGCGGAGGCTGGCCACGGCGTGCTGGAACGGCGCCCGCGCGGCGAGGGCGGCGTTGACGAACGGGACGATGACGGTCGGTACCTGCCTGCCGATCAGCTCGGCGACTGAGGTCATGGCGTAGTTGTCCGCTAGACCGAGGGCGATCTTGTTGATCGAGTTGTAGGTTGCGGGGGCGATGACCAGGGCGTCGGTGGCGGGAAGCGACCGGCGGGTGCCGGGTGACGTTTGGTAGGTCGACCGGACCGGATGGCCGGTGAGGCTTTCCAGTGGCTGCGGTTCGATGAAGTTCATCGCGCTCGGGGTGGCGGTGACCGTCGCTGTCCAGGATCGGCCCTGTGCGGTCTTGACCAGCTGGGCCGCGTTGGTGGCCGGGCCGGCGCCACAGACGACGATCTGGAGGTGACCACCGGTCACAGCGCAATCCCGGCGCTCTGGGCGAAGTCAGTATCGGCGTTCCCGCCGGCATCCCGCCGTGCGGCACCCGCAGCTGCACCGCTGGTGCCCACCGTACGCAGGGCCTCGAAGCGTGCCCGTGCCTCGGGTGCGGCTCGGGACAGCACGGTGTCCAACGCGGCCTGCATGTCGGCGCGGGGAAGCACCTTGTCCCCCTGGCTGCTCCACTTGGCCACGGTCCGCCGCGCTGCGCCGAGGTGCTCGGCGAACCCGGTCATGCTCATCCGTAGCGCATGTCGCAGCGCGTTGGCGTCCCGGCCGGTCCAGGTCGTCACCGTCGTCATCGCATGTCCTTCCGGAGCGGACAGTTCATCGGTGGAGGTGATGCTAGCCGCACATGGGGTGACGGTAGGTGCACTGCGTGTGCATCGCCGAGACGTTCCGGCCGTGCACCGACCGGGCCAGCCTGGTTGTGCCGACGCAACCGATCCTGCGTCCGCTCTGGCTGTGCCGCCGATGCGGGCAGCCGTGGCCCTGCGGCGCGGCGAAGCTCGCGCTCCTGGCTGAGTATCGAGAAGTGCCGGTGAGTCTGTTCCGCTACCTGGCTTGCTGCCTGCACGACGCGATCGACGACCTGCACCGGCTCAACCCGAGCGTCACGGGCAGCGCCGCCGACCTGTTCGACCGGTTCCTCGGCTGGCCTGCCCGGGTGGCGTGCCCTCCCCGCGCTGATTAGTTAGCCGGCTCGGTGTGTGCCAGCACCGAGCCGGTACGGCTACGGCACCAGGATGCCGGGGTTGAGGATGCCGGCCGGATCCAGCTGCCGCTTGACTGTGCGGAGCAGGTCAACGGCGAGCTCCCCGATCTCGGCCGCGTACCAGTCGCGGTGATCGGTGCCGACTCCGTGATGGTGGGTGATCGTGCCCCCGGCGCGGGCGATCGCGTCGCTGGCCGCCGCCTTCGCGGTGCGCCACCGGTCGATCGGATCGGGACCGGGGGAGCAGATCACGGTGAAGTACAGCGAGGCGCCGGTCTCGTAGACGTGGGAGACGTGCGCCAGCACCAGTGCGCCCTCCGGTAGCGCGTCCAGGATCGCCGCCCGGACCCGCTCGTGCACCTCGGGCAGCCGAGACCAGTACGCCGCGGTCTCCAGGGTCTCCGCGAACGCCCCCGCGTCCAGCAGCGCGTCGCGCAGGTACGGAGCGTCGAAGCGGTGCCGCTGCCACTGCCGTCCCGGTTCGGCGCCCAGCGGTTGGCCGTCCTGCGCCGCCAGCACCGCGGCGGCCGTCTCGGCGGTGGCGTGAACCTGCTCGCCCTCGTACCCGATGACCAGTAGGCAGCCCCCGTCGGATTGGCCCTGACCGCCCGCCCCGACCAGGGTTTCGACCTCGTCGGAGAGCCGCAGTACCGTGGCCTGCGGCCCCTCCTGCGCCAACCTCCGTACGGCGTGCAGCCCGGCGGGGAAGGAGTCGAACCGCCAGCCCTCGTAGTGGGTCTGCGCCGGGATCGGTCGCACCCGTACGGTGACGTCGGTGATGACGCCCAGTGTTCCTTCGCTGCCCAGGAAGAGCTGTCGCAGGTCGGGGCCGGCGGCGGAGGCGGGGGCACGTCCCACCCGGATGGTGCCGCGGGGGGTGGCGACGGTCAGTGCGGTCACCAGGTCGTCGAAGCGGCCGTACCCGGTTGACGCCTGCCCGCAGGAGCGGGTGGCGGCGAAGCCGCCGATGGTGGCGTATTCATAGGACTGGGGAACGTGGCCGAGGGTGAGCCCGTGCTCGGCGAGCAACTCCGCGGCGCGGGGGGTGGGGAGTCCCGCCTGGAGGGTCGCGGTGCGGGAGACGGCGTCAACGGCGAGGACCCCGTCCAGTCGGCTCAGGTCGATGGTGACGTGTGCCGGCGCGGTCGGTGTTAGGCCGCCGACGACCGAGGTGCCGCCACCGAAGGGGACCACGGCCACCCGGTGCTGGGAGCAGAGCTCGAGTAGGGCGAGGACCTCGGCGTGGTCGGCCGGGCGGACCACCGCCTGTGGGGCGTGGTGGAGTCGGCCCCGACGCCGTCGTAGTAGGTCGGGTGTGGATAGACCGGTGGCGTGGCGGGCTCGCACCGGCCGGGAGGTCAGCACGTGCTCGGTGCCGACGGCCTCCCGGAGTGCGGCCAGGACCGCTCCGCCGGGTTCGGCCGCGGGCAGCGCGACGTCGGGCAGGGGCACGGCTGGGGGTGCGGGGGTCAGCTCCAGTAGCTGCGCCAGGAGTTCCGACGCGGATTCCGGTAGGGGCTGTGCTTCCGAGGCCGCCCCCCAGCGGGTCCACCGGTCGGCGTCTTCCCCAGCTTCATTCATTGTGACACAGTGACATTCGTTGTCACTTTTCCGCAAGGGGGGTGTGCGCGTGGACGCCACGCTGACCGGGCCACGCCGGGACCGGGAACTCGCCGAGTTGGCCGGTGGTGCCGGCGTTGACCTCCTCGTCGTCGGGCTCGGCGTCACCGGCGCGGGCGTGGCGCTGGACGCGGCCAGCCGCGGCCTCTCCGTGGCCGCCGTCGAGGCCGAGGACCTGGCCCACGGCACGTCCCGCTGGAGTTCCAAGCTGGTCCATGGTGGACTGCGCTACCTCGCCCACGGTCAGGTACGCGTCGCGTACGAGAGTGCGGTCGAACGTCACGTCCTGATGACCCGCACCGCCCCGCACCTGATCCGGGCACTGCCGATGTTGCTACCCACCACCGACTACACCGTCGGTTGGCGGGACCGGGCCGCGACGGTGGGGCTGCGCATCGGCGACCTGCTGCGCCTCAGCGCGGGAACCACCCGCCGGACCCTGCCGGGAACCCGACGGCTCGGCCCGGCCGAGGCGGGCGCGATGGCACCGGGGTTGCGCCGGGTCGGCCTCCGCGGCGCCCGGCTGTCCTGGGACGGCCAACTCTGCGACGACGCCCGGCTCGTGGTCGGCCTGGCCCGTGCGGCGGCGGCGCGTTCCGCCCGCATCCTGCCCCGCGCCCGGGTGGTCGCCCTGCACGGCGACGGCGCCACCGTCGAGGACACCCGCACCGGGGAGACGCTGCACATCGCTGCCCGCGCCGTGATCAACGCCACCGGGGTCTGGGCAAGCAGCCTGACTCCACACGTGCGCCTGCGGCCCTCCCGCGGCACCCACCTCGTGCTGCCCGCCGCAGCGTTGGATGGGCTCTGGGCCGGTCTGACCATCCCGGTCCCCGGCGAGTTCACCCGCTACGTACTCGTGCTGCCCCAGCCCGATGGCCTGGTCTACGTCGGGCTGACCGACGAGCCGCTGGCCGGACCCATCCCGGACGTACCGGAGCCGACCGAGGCCGACATCGCGTTCTTGCTCCACGTGCTGAACGGCGTCCTCGACCGGCCACTACACCGCGGCGACGTCCTCGGTGCCTACGCCGGGCTCCGGCCGCTGCTCGCCGACGCCGCCGACCGTACCGCCGACCTCTCCCGGCAGCACGCCGTCATCGACGATCCGGACGGGGTGATCAGCATCGTCGGCGGAAAGCTCACCACCTATCGGCGGATGGCCGAGGAGGCGGTGGACACCGCGGTGCGTCGTCGGAACCTGACCGCAGGTGTCTGCCGTACTCGCCGTCTCCCGCTCCCGGGCGCCGCGAGCCCCGCCGACCTGGCGCGGGTCCCGGCCCCCCGGCGGCTGGTCGCCCGCTACGGTGTCGAGGCGGTCAACGTCCTGGCCGAGGCGCCGGCGCATCTCCACCGGCCGATCGGTGCAGGGATCCCGGTGACCGGCGCCGAGCTACTCTGGGCCGCCCGGCACGAACTCGCCCGTACGGTTGACGATCTGTTGGACCGGCGAACCCGCCTCGGTCTCGTTCCTGCCTACCGGGACGCGGCGCTGCCGGTGGCGGCTGAGGTCCTGGAACTCGCCGCGATCCGATGACACCGGTGTCGTACGCTGGCTCGCCGCCAGGCTGGACGCCTACCCGTCACCGGTCGGCTCGACCCGGACCTCACCCGACGTCCGGATGCGTCGGCGGTCCTCACGGACGGCGTACCGGATCGATTGGAGCGAGGCGTCCGGCGCGAAGATCAGTGCGTACCAGCGATCCAGTGTGGTGCGAAGGTGGGCGATGCTGGCCTGGAGCCGACGGCTTCGCTCATCCGAGGCGCGTAGCTGCTCCCGGATGGTCTGCGCCTCGGCCTCCAACTCGGCCATCCGGATTCGCATCGGCTGCACCAGGGTCAGGGCGGAATCCGTGATCACATCAGCCGCCTCGGCGCGGAACTTTCCCCGCTTCACCACCACCGCGGCGATGGTCGCGAATCCGCCAGCGCCGCCCAGGACGCCGAGTACCGACAGCACGACCTGGAGCCACTGTGGGGCGGCAGCGGCTGCGTCGGTCGCGGGTGGAGGTGGCGGGGGTGGGGGTGGGGCTGTCATGGGAACTCACCAGCCAGGTCCGGGGCTGGGCGTTCTGGCTCGACCAGCCGGAATAGATCGTGTAGGAGCTCTCCGCCCCGCCACCATGAAGCGAGCGCCACCGCGGTTAGGAAGGAGATGGAGGTGACGGCCGCCAGCCCGCCGCTCACCCCCATGGTGATCGCGTACATGCTGGTGACAGTGCCGAGCATCAGCATGGCCGCCAGTTCCAGCCCGAGCCCGGTGGCGTACCGGCCTGGCCACAACAGCCCGGCGATGCCGATTAGGCCGGCGACGACCAGCCCCAGCTGCCAGCCGATGCGGATCGGCTCGGGCATGGCGACCCCCAACGAAGGCGGCGCCCCCAGGACGAGCATCACCGTGCCGCACATGGGCGAGGTGAAGACGATGGCGTTCTCGAAGGGCCGTCGATTTCGCCAGTTCAGCCTTTTCCGCACCGCAGCTCCTCAAGTGGTCACTCGCCGAGCCGATCTCAGGGGCACACTCGGACCGGCGCTGCGCGAGGAGGGGATGACGACGAGCGTCATTGATTGCCGATAGATCAGTCATATCACCCGGCGGAGCTGTCGCCCAAGAGATGCCGAGATCTGACAAAACTGCAGGTCAGTAGGGGTGTGGCGGCGATTTGGGCCCGGGTGGTCCTCAGCGCCGCTGAGCCGCCGCGCAGTCCACGGTGAGCTTGCCCTCGTCGATCACGGTCAGCGCTGGCGGCGTCCATGCTGCGCTACTCGCAGGGTGTTGCACACGTCAGCCACGCCCGGGATATCCCACGCGAGTTCGCCCGCGACCTGCCGGGTTTCGAGGTCGGCGATGGTGCCGGCCAGGATGATCACCCGGTTCTGCGCGGTAACGGTGATCTGCTGGCGACGCGTCGTCCAGTCAGTTTGGAGTCGCTGGGCGGCTATCGCGGCGAGCCGAGCGTCCTCGTCGTGGTGCGCCGGCGGGTCCCAGGCCGGGTGGAACGGGTCGTCGTCGGGCGAGGGCCAGGGCGTGAACATGTGGCAGTCCTCATCGCTGGAGCTGGCAGCGGGGTGCGGCCGGTCGCGGGGTCGCGACGCGCCCGTCGGCTGTTCACACCAGCACCTTGGGTTCGTTCGTGGGGTTTGGTTGGTCGGTCACGACGGGGAAGGCGGTGTCTAGGCGCATCGTGTGTAGCACGGTCAACACGAACCGGGAGGGCGCGTGGAGGCACAGCTCCGCGCCGTGCTGACGAGCCTCCTGCCGGGCCCGGACGAGCAAGCCGAGGCCGACGGAGTCGATCTGCTCGACGGCGGAGAGGTCAACGACCACGCGTCCCTCGTGCTCGGTGGCCTTGCTCAGCGCGGTGCGTAACGGGTCCGTCGTCGTGGTGGCCTCGACAACCTCATCGTGGTCGGCAGCCCCGAGCGGCTGGGCGGGGGCGGCTCGGCCGGGCGGGGGCGGGGGTGGGGTGCATCCGGCGCACCGGTGTGGACCGGTGGCGAACGGAGACCCGCTCCAGCCATGCTCGGACACGAGTGTCCAGACCACCTCGTCGTCGGGTAGCACGACGGCCGTGCTGGCGGCGGTCTCTCCGCAACCATCGCAGATCAGGGTCATCATGTTGTCGTCCGGCACGACCGTCATGGTTGGTTCCCTTCCTGGTCCGTCGGCGCCGAGGGGTCAGCGGCGGTACGCCACCGGCGGATGGACCGCCTCGTTGGCTCCGGCGTATGCCTCGCTGTTATGACCGCGAGGGTAGCCGCGGCGCCGGCGAAGCCGGCCTGCACGGCCAGCCGCAGTCCGGAGGGAGCAGCGACATCGACGCCAACGACCCGGGCGGTGATGGTGCCGAGCAGGGCGGCACCGAGGCCCACGGCGACGGCCAGCCACACCGGGGCAGCGTCCCGGCCCGGGAGAACGAATCGCCCGAGTAGGCCGACGAAAACGCCGACGAAAGCGCCGATGACGAGGGCGTGGATGAGGGCGTTGCCGGTCACTGCTGCCTCCTCTCAGCGGGATGGGGTCGGCGTTGGCGCGACGGGCGGCCCGACATGCCTCTCACCCTCTAAGTGGGTCGTGTAGCGGTCGGTGCGGTTGGATGACAGTCGCATGACAAAAGATGTGGCGGCTGCCCCGGGGTGGGTGCTCGCCGGGGCGCCGGGGATGATGCCGTTATGACCGCGGTACTGGTGATCGAGGACGACGACCGGATCCGGTTGGCACTGCTGCTCGCCCTGGAAGAGGAGGGCTACATCGCGCGGGGGGCGGCGACTGCCGAGGAAGGGCTGCGGATGCAGCGGTCCGACCCGGCCGATAACGTGTTGTTCGACCTGATGCTGCCCGGTATCGACGGATTTGAAGGCATCCGTCAGCTGCGCCGCGACGACGATGTCCCGATCGTGGTCGTCAGCGCCCGGGACGACACCCACGACATCGTCGCCGCGCTGGAGGCCGGTGCCGACGACTACGTGGTCAAACCGGTCGCCATCAAGGAACTGTCCGCCCGGCTGCGGGCACTGCGACGGCGGGCCCGGGCGCTGGCTACCCCGGTCGCGGTGCAGGTCATCGGTGACCTGGAAGTCAGCCCGGAGGCGGGGGAAGTGCGTCGTGCCGGATCGCCGGTGGCGTTGACCCGCACCGAGTTCCGACTTCTCTGCGAGCTGGCCGAGCACGCCGGCCGGGTGTTGTCCCGGCAGCAGTTGCTACAGCGGGTATGGGGGTACGACAGCGGCGACGAGCGCCTGGTGGACGTGCACGTCGGGCGCCTGCGCCAGAAGATCGAGGCGGAACCGGGTAACCCGCGGCACCTGGTTACGCTCCGTGGCCTCGGCTACAAGCTGCAGCGATGAGACATCTCGGGCTCCGCGCGCGAGTGACGGCCGGGTTCGCCGTCGGCGCCGCGTTGCTGGCCTCCTCGATGGCGTTGATCTCGTATGACCTGACCCGACGTAGCCTGCTCGACGAGCGGGAACGGACGGCCGTACGGGCCGCCTACTTCGACGCGGCCGTCGTCCGCATCGGGTTGAACACCGACGACCCCGACGTCGTCGAAGTGCTCCGCTCGTTGGACACCGGCAGCTCCCGGCGACCCCTGCTCCACCTCGACGGCTCCTGGTACGGGCGTACCGCCGAGACGGCGGCGACGAGCGTGCCGGCGGCCTTGCAGCGGCAGGTCCGGGCCGGACAGCCCGGGGTGCAGCGGGTCCAGTTGGCCGGGCAGGCGACACTGCTGGTTGGGGTGCCACTGCCCGACGGCGCCAGCTACTACGAACTGACCTCCCTACGGGAGTTGGAGGAGACCTTCCAGGTCCTCGCGTTGGCGTTGACCGCCGTGGCGATCATGGTGGCCGGCGCCGGAGCCGCCTTCGGTTGGTACGCGACCCGGCACAGTCTGCGCCCGCTGACCGCCGTCGCGGACGCCGCCGAGCGGATCTCCGCCGGCGACTTCACGACCCGACTAGCCCCGGCCACGGACCCGGACCTGACCCGCCTGTCGACCTCCTTCAACGACATGGTTGACCAGCTGGCCCGACGGATCGAACGGGACCGACGCTTCGCCGCCGACGTGAGTCACGAGCTGCGCTCGCCGTTGCAGACCCTCTACGCCGCCGCGAGCGTGCTGACCCGTCGGCGGGGACACCACGACGAACGGACCGCGACCGCGGCGGGCCTGGTGGCCGACGAGATCGGCCGGTTCCAGCAACTGGTCAACGATCTCCTGGAGCTGGCCCGTACCGACCAGCCCGCCCAGCGGGAGTCGGTGGACATCGCCGCGCTCGCCGGTGAGGTGTGCCAGAGCCGGGAACTGCCGGAGAGCCTGGTGCGACCCGACCCCGGTATGCCCACGGAGTGGCGGGTGGACCGGCGACGCACCGTGCAATTGCTGGTCAACCTGCTCGAGAATGCGGTCCGCTACGGCGGGGGCCCGGTCGCAGTCCGGCTGTCAGCCGGCGGCGCCACGGGCATCATCGAGGTGGACGACGCCGGTCCGGGCGTACCGGTGGCCGATCGGGGTGTCATCTTTGACCGCTTTGTCCGCAGCCGCGCCGCGCGCGCCCGCGGGGGCACTGACGGCACCGGCCTCGGCTTGGCGATCGTCGCGCAGCACGCCACCGCGCACGGCGGGCACGCCACGGTCGCCGACCGGCCCGGGGGCGGGGCGCGGTTTCGGGTGGAATTGCCGGGGAGCCTGGAGTGAAGGCCCGCCTGTCGGTGACCATGCTGCTCGTGCTGCTGGCAGGTTGCGGCGTGCCCACCGACGACCAGCCGCGGGCGGTAGTGGCGCCGTACGGGCCGTTCCCGACCCCGAGTACGGCGGTCTCCGACCCGGCCGGGCGGTTCACCGAAGCGCTCTACTTCGTTCGGGATGACCGCCTCGTTTTGGTCAGCCGTCGTCTCGACGTCCGGCCCACGATTAACCAGCACCTGGAGCACCTGCTGGCCGGGCCGAACGAGGCCGAGCGGGCCGAAGGGCTGGCCACCGCGCTCTTCGGCGCGGTCACCGTGGCCGGCATCCGCCTCACCGGGACGCGGGCGGAGGTGGACGTGCCGTCGGTGGCGGAGGGCGCCGGCCGGAGCGACGAGGTCTTCGCCTTCGGCCAGATCGTCTGCACCCTCACCGCCCGCCCAGAGGTTGACTCGGTGTCCTTCCTACGCGACGGCGCGCCGCTGGGCGTTCCTCGGGCGGACGGGTCGCTGTCGCCGGGGCCACTCACCGCCGCCGACTACGTCGAGCTGTCCGGCTCGGACTGAGCGGTAGCGGTCGAGCTGTCTGGGCTGCGGCACACCGCGGCGGTGGTCAGCCGGCCTGGCTCCGGCGCAGCGATGGTGGTCAGCCGGCGACCGGTACCGTCTCGCCAGGGAAGGTCGGCTCATCGGGGTGCGCCGGGGCCGCGCCAGGCGGCGCTGATGCCTCTCCGCTGTGCCCGGTGTCGCCGCTGGCGCCCTCGTCCGGTTGCGGTGACGGCTGGCCGCTGGCCGCGTGATTCGGGTCGGGTGCGGGGGCATCGCCACCGGCGGGGGCGTTGCGGGCGACTACCTGCGGGTACTCCGCGGTCGCGGCACCGCCGGTTGCGGCTGCCATGACCGCTGCTGCGGCCAGGTCGGCCACCCGCTTCGCCTCGCGCTTGACTCGCGACCTGACTTCCTTGGCGTGTTGGTCGGCGTAGTCGGCCGCGCGCCGGGCCTCCTCCAGCCGGTGCAGCTCGTCGGCGAGCTCCCGGCGGGTGGTGCCGAGTCGCTGCTGCTGCTTGGCCAGCTCCTGGTCGATGGCGTTGCCGTCCTGGCGGACCTGAGCGAGCTGCTGCTGGCCGGCCTCCAGCTCGGACTGGAGCCGGCCGAGCCCCTCCCGGCGGTCTCGGATGTCCTGCTGCACCGCGGCGAGCTGCTGCTGGTGGTTGGCGGCCTGCTCGTCGATTCGCTGGCGCACCTTCGCGGCGTACTCCTGCGCCTCGGCGATGAGCGCGGCGATCTCCTGTTCGGCGGCGGTACGTTGGGCCGCGAGCTCCCCCTCGGCCGTGGCCCGCTGCTCGGCTATCTCCTGCTCGACGGCGGTACGCCGGTCAGTCAACTCTCGCTCTACGGTGGATTGCCAGCGCGCCAGCTCCTCCTGGGTCCGGGTCCGGGCCGCCTGCACCTCCTGCTGGATCTGGGTGCGGGCGGAGCTGAGGAATGCCTCGGCCTCGGCCCGGGCCTGCTCGATCCGCTGGGTGCTCTGCTCGTCGACCTGGATCGCCTCCTGCCGGGCCCGTTCGTGGGCGGCCTCACCGGCCTCCCGCAGCTGGTCAGCGGCGGCGCGGATCTCGGCCAACTCAGCCTGGGCGGCGGCCCGCCGCTCCTCGTCCGCCTGCTCCTGGTCGGTACGCCGGGTCGCCAACTCCTCCTCGAAGTCGCGCATGGCTCTGGCCGTGTGTTCCTGGGCCTCGGTGAGCGTCCGCTCCGCCTCCGCCGTGAGCTCGGCTGCCTGCTGTCCGGCCGCGTCGCCGATCATGGCGGCCTGCCGTTCGGCCAGCACCAGGATTTCCTCGACTATCGGTCCCAGATCGCGGAACGCGGCACGGTCGACCCGGGCTGGCCGCTCGCGTAGCCCCGCGACCTCCGCCTCGAGGGTGGCGAGCTGGGCCGTCAGTGCCTCGGCTCGGGCGTGTGCCTGGTTGCGGTCGGTCACGGTCTGGAGCAGCTCGTCGTCGAGCTGGTCAAGGTGTCGTTCCACCTGACGTTTGTCGAAGCCGCGCATGGTGACGTCGAAAGCCGGCCGCGACACCTTGTGGTCGCTGACCGCGAACGACTCGTCGCCGTGGGACATGGCTGCATCCTCCGTACGATCGCTAGCGCCACGCCGGGGCGGGAACACCCCACGGGCAACGGTGTGGCGACACGCTACCGCCGTCGTGGTGTGGGCTGAAGACCTGCCCCGCCCTTGGGGGCCGTGGTGGCGAGCTGTCGGGCGGTCGAGCCGTTCGACTGTGTCGATCTCCACTTGACAGTGGTCAGGGTAAGGCTGACCTAATTGGGTCGAGTGCGACGCGGGACCGGTTCCCACGTCCGGCCCCGGAAGGCGTCCGCGCCGCGCGTCCCGAGCTCGCCGAGGTCGATGGCCGGGTGCTGCTGGAAGTGCCGGAGGCCGACGACGCGCAGCCGGTGGCGGCGCCACCCGGGGTGATGGTGCACTGGCTGGCCCGAGGCGGGCACGCACCCGGCACCCGGCTTGTGCCGGCCGTGTCGGCCGCGACGGCGGAGTTGCTGCCCGGTCCGTCGGTCGGGTGCCGTGGCCTCGCGGTCGTCGTGGCCTCGCGTCGGACGCCGCCGCACTCCGCAAGTCGCACCGCTGAACCGTCAGTGGCAGTGCTCAACGGAGGAACCGGCTCGCCGAGATCACTGCCGCCGGGCAGACTTCGCGGCGTCCTGCGCACCGGGTGACTGGTCGGCACCGAACAGGCCCAGCCGCAGTAGGCGTTGGTTCGCGGCGCTGCGGCGGGCCAGGGCCGGCGCTTCGAACATGGGCTGGTCCAGATTCGGTTGCATGACCGGCTCCAGCAGCAGTGGGCCTACGATCAGGCACAGCATCTGGAACGGTGCCCACCGCAGATCCGCATCCGTGTGGCCGCCCTCGGCCGCGACCAGCCGCTCCAACTCGGTGCGCGTACCCTCCAGCAGGTGGCCGAACAGCGCCGCGCTGGCCGGGCTGTCCTCCTGTAGCACCCGACGCAGGTAGCCACGCAGTATCGGGTCGGCGCCGAACATCCGCGCGGACATCTCACCCAGTGACGCCATCGGATCCGTGCCGCCCGGTTCCAGCTGCCGCAGGGCGGCGCTGAGCCGGGCCAGGACCTGCTCGTCAACGGCGGCGCGGAGCCCTTCCTTGGAGCCGAAGTGGTGCATCACCAGGGCCGGCGACAACCCGGCCTCAGCGGCTACCGCGCGGGCCGAGGTGGCGGCGAAGCCGCGCTGCGCGAACAGGCGCAGGGCCGCCTCGCGTAGCCGCGCCCGTCCGGTCAGGTCCGACGGCGACGCTTCCATGTCAGCACGGTATGTCATCGCGCCGGCGCCGTCCTCGGGGACTTCCCGAGATGGGGTGCTGTGGATCCCACGCTGAACACATGGTCAGTATATTGAACATATGAATAGTGTCGTCAGTGAACCCCCCGCACGCCGCACCCAGTACCTGCACTACCTGGACAATCTGCGGGTGGCGATGATCCTCCTGGTGGTGGTTCACCACGCCGCCCAGGCATACGGCCCCGCTGACTGGTGGTACTTCAACGGCGACCAGCACCTGCCCGTCCTGGCCACCCTCTCCGCAGTGGGCGGGGCGTTCCGGATGAGCCTGCTGTTCTTCGTCGCCGCGTTCCTCGTGCCCCGCGTCGTCGACCACAAGGGCGGCCGCGGGTTCATACTCGGCCGACTCAAGCGCCTCGGCATTCCGTTTCTGATCGGCTCGGCCACGATCATTCCCGTACTGATGTATGTCTACTACCGCGAATACCGCAGCTATCCGCCGATCTCGTTTCCTCGCTACTACCTGGACGTGTTCCTCGGCTTTGGCCCACAGCCGGCCGGCTGGACCGGCCCGATCTGGCCCGACCTGCAGTTCGGACACCTCTGGTTCATCCAGACACTGCTTGCCCTCAGTGCCCTGTACCTGCTGTTCCACTGGCTGGGCGGGCTACTGCCCCGCGTCCGCTCCAACCCGAGACCGGCCCGGCTGACCTGGATGACCGACAGCCATAGCCTGATCGTCTGCATTCTCACTCTGGCCGCGGTCGTGTTCCTCATCCGAATCTGGTATCCGCTTGACCAGTGGGTGCCGCTGTTCGGGTTCATCCAGGCGGAACCAGCTCGCCTCGCCCAATACACGGCATTCTTCGCCGCCGGCGCCATGGCCTACCGACGCGATTGGCTCGCCCGACTGCCCCGGCGGACCGGCTATGTCTGGCTGGCCATCGGCGCAGCACTCACCGCCGTACTGTTCTGGACCGGCACCGACACCTGGTTCTTCGCCCCCGGCGGCGCCTCCTGGGCCTCAGCCTGCTGGGCCCTGACCGAGACCTTCCTCTGCGTCGGCCTCAGCATCGGCCTGGTGACCCTGTTCCGGGACGTCTTCGCCGCCCACAACCGGCTCACCCGCGCCATGGCCGCCAGCTCCTACACGATCTACCTCATCCACCTGCCGATCATCGTCGCCCTGCAGTTCGCGTTCGCCCGCGCCGGCCTACCCACCATGGCCACCTTCGTCGCCGTCACCACTCTCGGCATCGTCATCAGCGTCGCCGCTGCCGTGACAGTCCGTCGTCTGCCCGGCCTCCGTACGATCCTGTGACATGACGGTCAGCGCGGCGGGCCGGCCACCGGGGGCGGCGGGACGAGGGTGGGGGAGAAAGCGGTCAGGAAGCGGTCCCGGAATTCATCCATCCGCCACACCGGGGCATCCGGCACCGGACGCAGCCCGTCCGGCCAGCCCCAGCCGGCGATCTGCGCCAACACGGCCGGATCGCGGGCAACGAGGTGGACCGGTACGTCCCGGCTGGCGCCCGGGCCGGTGATCACCGGTGCCGGCTGGTGGTCACCGACCACGATCAGCACCAGGTCGTCGTCGCCGTACCGCTGCAGGTAGGAGATGAGGGCGCCGAGGGCGTACTCGATGGAGCGGCGGTATCCGATGCGGGGCTGCGTTGAGGAGCTGCGTTCGCTGGCGTCGTGGAACCCTCGGCCGTCGCCGAGAGTGTCCCAGTCGACCAGCTTCGGGATGTGGGTCCAGGGCGAGTGGCTGGAGACCAGTGCCAGTTCGGCCATCACCGGCCGCCGGTCGGTGCCGGCCAGTTCCCGCTGGTGGAAGGCGGAGAGGGTGTATTGGTCGGGCATCGGGGCGAAGCCGAACCGGGGGCCCTGGTAGCCGAGGTGGTACTCGTTGTAGAACCGTTCGTAGCCGTAGAAGGCCCCCTCCGGCCAGGGCCGGTTGACTGCCGGCATCACCCCCACCGTCCGCCAACCAGCCCGCTGGAACGCCGCACCGAGGGGGATCCGATCGCTGGCCAGCAGCGTACGGTGCCGCTGGTCATTGTCGATCCAGAGCCCGGAGAGCAGCGTCGCGTGGGCCAGCCAGCTACCCCCTCCGGCGGTGGGTGAGGTGAGGAAGGCGCTACGGGTACCGAAGCCAGCGGCGGAGAGCCGCCGCTGCCCCTCGTCGAGCACCGCCTCGACGGCGGCGAACTCCGGCTCCTGCACCACATCCCGTCCGTAGCTCTCCACGAAGGCGACCAGGACATCCTTGCCCGCCAGCGCGGTCAGCAGCTGATCGTCGGGGACCAGGCGGTACGGGTCGGTGTTCACCCGGTCGGCGAAGCTCGCGCGGTCCTGAAGGCGTGCCTGCACCTGCGCGGTGTGCGCCCGGACCAGGTCCGTTGTGGCCGTGTCGGCCACCGGTAGAGCCGGGACGATCCGTACCCCGGTGGCGGCGGCCACCAGCCAGAGCGCCACCAGGCCCGCGAGTACCCGCCGCCCGCTGTCCGGGTGCCCGGTCAGCAGTCGACTCAGCCGCAGGGCCGCCCAGGTGGTGACCGTCAGCAACGCCCCCACCAGTAGGCCGGCGCCGACGGACGCCGCGATCGCGCCGCCCCGGCCGACCGAGGCGCTGACGAAGGTGAACGTCTCGTCGATGAGGCGCCAGTCCAGGGCCAGGTCAACCGGCCGGTCGAGGCTGCTGTGGAAGCCCAGGTCGGCAGCCTTGACCACCACCAGCAGCCCGAGCAGCGTCCCCGTCAGTGTGGCCACCGGCCGCCGGGCCCGGGCGGGCACGGCGAGCAGGACCGCCGCCATCGCGAGACCTTCCAGCGGGATCCGCAGGAGCGCGGCCGGTACCAGCTGACTGGGCTGCCGCGGCACGGTGAGGGCGGCCAACACCAGCAGCACCGCCAGCGAGGCGGGTACCCGTCGCCCCCATGCGAGCCATCGCGGCCCCGCTGCCTCGGTGGGTGCCGTCACCAGTGGGGCCGGCGGCGTGCTGGCCCGGCGCCGCCACCGCCAGGCCACGTCCCGGCCAAACGACTCCAGTTGCAGCACCAACACCGCCAGGGCGAGCAGCCCGCCGACCGTGCTCGGCAGCAGTCGGGACGTCACCACCAGCAACACCACGCCGAGGGCCGCCGCGACGACCTTGCGCCAGTAGCGCGGCGGCAGCGGCCCGCGCAGCCAGGGCAGGGCCCAGCCGGCGACGAGGAACACGTACCGCATCGCACCGAGGATGAGCACCCACGGCCCCAGCACGGGTGCCACATGCAGACTGAGCACCGCCACCAGGACGCTGTCGATCTCCATGTCGAACCGGGCGCCGAACGCGCTCTCGGTGCCGGTGCGCCGGGCCACGTAGCCATCGACCGCATCCAGCGAGAGCGCCACCGCGGCGAGAGCGGTCAGGAGCCCGACCGGCACCGGGCGGCCGGCGAGCCCGTCGGCCACCAGCGCGACGACCGCTCCGATGAGCACCGCCCGGGTCAGCGTCACCCGGTCGGCCGGCCCGAGGCCCCTCCCCGCCCGGTGCAGGCCGCGACCCAGCGCCAGGCACACCACCAGCCCGTACGCGAGGCCAGCGACCCAACCGACGGCGCCGAGCCCCACCGTCTCGGCCACCCCGGCCAACAGGAGAATCTGGACGGACAGCCCAATCAACGGACCGTTTCGAACCGTGGTCACGACGCCTCCCTGTCTATGATCGACCACTCTGACAGGGTCTACGAATGGTGCGTCGCTCCGGTTCCCCGGGGCCGTGGAGAGGAGCAATCGGTGAGCCAGACCGCACGCGCCTTCTGGCTCACCACACCCGGCCAGGGCGAGCTCCGCTCGGTGCTGCTGCCCACCCCGGACGCCGGCGAGGTGCTGGTCCGAACCCGCTACTCCGGCGTGAGCCGCGGCACCGAGACGCTGGTGTTCACCGGCGGTGTCCCGAGCGGACAGTATGCGGCGATGCGCGCCCCGTTCCAGGAGGGCGAATTTCCGGCCCCCGTCAAGTACGGCTACCTGAGCGTGGGCGTGGTCGAACAGGGTCCGACCGAACTGCGCGGGCGGACCGTCTTCTGCCTGCACCCGCACCAGACGGCGTACGTGGTCCCGGCCGAGGCGGTGGTGGTGGTGCCCGAGGCGGTGCCGGCGGCCCGGGCGGTGCTCGCCGGCACGGTGGAGACTGCGGTGAATGCCCTCTGGGACGAGCCACCCCTGGTCGGTGACCGGGTCACCGTGGTCGGTGCCGGGATGGTCGGCGCGGCCGTCGCGGTCCTGCTGGCCCGCTTTCCCGGCGTACGGGTGCAGCTCGTCGATGTGGATCCGACGCGGGCGGCGCTCGCCGGGGCGCTCGGCGTCGGGTTCGCCGCACCGGCCGACGCGGCGGCCGGACGGGACCTGGTGGTGCACGCCAGCGCGACCGCCGCCGGCCTGCGTCGCTGCCTCGAACTGGTGGCGCCGGAGGGCACGGTGCTGGAGCTGAGCTGGTACGGCGACCGCGAGGTGGCGCTGCCGCTCGGTGCGCAGTTCCACGCCGGCCGGCTCACCCTGCGCAGCAGCCAGGTGGGACGGGTCGCCCCGGCTCGGCGGAGTCGGCGTAGCCACGCCGACCGGCTCACCCTGGCGCTGGATCTCCTCGCCGACCCGGTCTTCGACGCCCTGCTGACCGGGGAGTCCCGGTTCGCGGACCTGCCCGACGTGCTGCCCCGGCTCGCCGATCAGCGGTTGCCGGCCCTCTGCCACCTCATTACCTACGACGGAGAGTGACACTGTGTTCAGCGTGACCGTCCGGGACCACATGATGATCGCCCACAGCTTTCAGGGCGAGGTGTTCGGTCCCGCCCAGCGACTACACGGGGCGACGTTCGTGGTGGACGCGACCTTCCGCCGCGGTGACCTGGACGCCGACGGGATCGTGGTCGACATCGGTCGGGCCACGGAGCAGCTGCGCGCCGTCCTCGGCGAGCTGACCTACCGAAACCTGGACGACGAGCCGGAGTTCGCCGGGGTGAACACCACCACCGAGGTCCTGGCCCGCACCGTCGCCGACCGCCTCGCGGCTCGGGTACACGCGGGGGAGTTGGGTGCGGCCGCCGCTGGCCTGACCGGCATCAGTGTCACCCTGCACGAGTCGCACGTCGCCTGGGCCAGCTACGAACGGTCGTTGTGAGCCACGCCCTGCATGCGGTGCTGCCGGGCGATGTGGACGATCCAACCAACCCGAGTGGCGGCAACCGGTACGACCGGCGGGTCCTCGACGGGCTGGCGGCCGCCGGCTGGTCGATCCACGAGCGCCCGGTGCCCGGTGCCTGGCCGTACCCGACGAACGCGGATCGCCTCGCCCTCGCCAGGGTGCTCGACGCGTTGCCGTCCGGTTCGCTCGTCCTGTGCGACGGGCTCGTCGCCAGCGCCGTGCCGGAGCTTCTGGCCCCGAACGCCGGACGGCTGCGCCTGGCGGTGCTGGTGCACCTGCCGCTGGCCAGCGCGGCGGAACGGGTGGCCCTGCGGCACGCGGCGGTGATCGTGGCGACCAGCACCTGGACCCGCCGGTGGCTGCTTGACCGGTACCGGCTGCCCACCGAACGGGTGTACGTCGCGGCGCCCGGGGTTGACCGGGCCGCCGCCGGGCCCGGCTCGGCAGCGGGCGAGCGACTGCTCTGCGTCGCCGCCCTCACCCCACACAAGGGACACGACACCCTGGTTGACGCCCTCGCCCTCGTCGGGGAGCTAGCCTGGCGCTGTGACTGCTTCGGGTCGCTCACCCAGGACCCGGGCTTCGTCAGGCGGCTCCGGCGACGGATCGACGACCTGGGCCTCGCTCAGCGGGTGCACCTCGTCGGACCCCGCACCGGCGCCGCCCTAGCCGCCGGGTACGCCACCGCCGACCTGCTGGTGCTGGCCTCCCGGGTCGAGACGTACGGGATGGTGGTGACAGAGGCGCTGGCGCGGGGCGTACCGGTGCTGACTACCACCGCCGGTGGGCTGCCCGACACCCTTGGGTGCGCCCCGGATGGGACGGTGCCCGGAATGCTGGTGCCCCCGGACGACCCGGCAGCCCTTGCCGGCGCGCTCCGCCGCTGGCTCACCGACTCGGCCCTGCGGGACCGGCTGCGCCGCGCCGCGCGGGCCCGCCGGGAGACTCTCACCTGCTGGACCACCACCACCCGGTCGCTCGCGGCGGCGCTGGAAGGAGCGAGATGACGGAGCGGGACTGTGCGCTCAAGCTGGGCCTGCCGGCGGCCTTCGCGGACTGGCTCACCCGGCGGGAACCGGCCGACGCCGCCGCCCGCGTGGTCGACCTCGCCGACCGGGTCCGGGCCCGGCTCACCGGCACCCGCCCGATCGTTATCCACGACCTGGGCAGCGGCACCGGTGCGATGGGCCGGTGGCTCGCCCCCCGCCTACCCGGGCCCCAACACTGGGTTCTGCACGACGGGGACGCCGACCTGCTGGCTCGGGCTGCCGTCGACCCACCACCGGCTGCCGCCGACGGGAGCCCGGTCACCGTCGAGACCCGTCGCGGTGACCTGACCCGGCTCACCGCCACCGAGCTGGCCGAGGCCGACCTGATCACCGCCTCCGCGTTGCTGGACATGCTCACCGCCGAGGAAGTTGGACGGGTAGTGGCCGCCTCCGGCGGCCGGCCGGCGCTCGTCACGCTCTCGGTGGTCGGCCACGTCCGCCTCGACCCCGCGGACCCGCTCGACGCAGAGGTCGCTTCCGCGTTCGACGACCACCAGCGCCGTACGGTTCGTGGACGGCGGCTGCTCGGTCCGGACGCGGTAGCCGTCACCGCCGCGGCCTTTGCCCGGCAGGGCGCTGCGGTCACGTTGCGGTCCAGCCCGTGGCGGCTCGGCCCTGCCGACGCGGGCCTGTTGGGGGAGTGGTTCACCGGCTGGGTCGATGCGGCCCGGGAGCAGCGGCCCCAGCTGGCCGGCCCGCTGACCGGGTACGCGCATCGTCGCCGGGCCGATCTCGCGGCCGGCCGGTTGTCGGTGCTGGTTGACCACCGGGACCTGTTGGCCCTGCCGATGGTGAACCCGTGACCGCTGTGGAGCGTGCCTACCCAAGGACGGACCGCGAGGGAGGGCCGGATGGCGAGGGCGGCGCCCCGCTACCGGCGGCCCCCGGCCGGCTCTGGGCGTGGGCCCGGACACTGGGCGGCCTCGGTCTGCTGGCTCTGCTGCTCTGGCTGGTGGGCACCGGCCCGTTCCTTGCCGGGCTGCGTCTGATCACCGGTCCGGTGTTGGCCGCGGCGCTGGTGATCGGTGGGGTCACCACGGTCTGCGGCGCGTGGCGCTGGAGTTTGGTGGCCCGAGGACTCGGGATCCGGTTGCCGCTGCGCACCGCCGTCGCCCACTGCTACCGGGCGGTCTTTCTCAACGCGACCCTGCCCGGCGGGATCCTGGGCGACGTGGACCGGGCGGTCCGCCACGGGCGGTCCGCGGGGGACCTCGGCCGGGGTGTGCGGGCCGTCCTCTGGGAGCGGACCGCCGGCCAGGTGGTCCTCGCGGTGGTCGCGGTGGTGGTGCTGGCCGCGTTCCCGTCCCCGGTCCGGCCGTACCTGCCGGTAGTGACCGCCACTCTGGCCGGGTTCGGCCTCGGCGCAGCGCTGCTGGCGTGGGTGCGTCCCGCCGGTCAGTCCCGGTGGGCGCGGGTGGTCCGCGTCGCCGTCGCCGACATCCGCGCCGGCCTCCTGGCCCGCCGTACCTGGCTCGGGGTGCTGCTCGCCTCGACCCTGGCCGTGGCGGGGCACCTGGCGACCTTTGTGCTCGCGGCCCGGACCGCCGGCTCGACGGCGCCGCTGACGCTGCTGGTGCCGTTGACCCTACTGGCCCTGCTCGCCATGGGCATCCCGGTGAACATCGCCGGCTTCGGGCCCCGCGAGGGCGCGGCCGCGTGGGCATTCGGCGCAGCCGGTCTCTCCGCCGCTGAGGGTGTCGCCACCGCCATCGTCTACGGAGCTCTGGTGCTCGTCGCCAGTCTCCCCGGTGCCGCCGTCCTGGCGGCCCGCCGTGTCCGCGTGCCGGCTGGCACCGTCTGACGAGGAGTCCGATGCATCCCACTGCCACGATCCGTACCCAGGTCAGCGTGCCGCTGCGCTTTCCGGACGGGTACGCCACCACGGCCCGGGTCTACTCCTTCGCCGGTCTGGTCGACGGTCGTGAGCACCTGGCCTTTGGGCTCGGCGATTGGGCTGACCCCCCGGCGGCTGACCCGGCGGGGCGCCCGGTGCCGCTGGTGCGGCCGCACAGTGAGTGCCTCACCGGGGACGTGTTCGGCAGCCAGCGCTGCGACTGCGGCGCGCAGCTGCGCGAGGCGGTCGAACGGATCGCCGACCGCGGTGGCTACCTGCTCTACCTGCGCCAGGAGGGCCGGGGCATCGGCCTGTACGCGAAGTTGGCGGCGTACGCGTTGCAGGACGCCGGGTTGGACACGTACGAGGCGAACATCGCCCTCGGCCACGGGGCGGACGAGCGGGACTACACCGTCGCCGCGCAGATGCTCACCGCCCTCGGTGTGGACCGGGTCGCGCTGCTCAGCAACAACCCGGACAAGTGCGCACAGCTGAACCGACACGGCATCGCCGTCAGCGAACAGGTGACCACCGGAGTCTTCCTCTCCCCAGCCAACGCCGACTATCTGGCGACCAAGGCGACTCGCGGCGAGCACACCCTCGACCTGCCTTTCGTTCATGACTGAGCGCCCGTACGTCCTGCTCAGTTGTGCCGCGTCATTGGACGGCTACATCGACGATGCGACCGGTCAGCGGCTGGTGCTCTCCAACGACGCCGATCTGGACCGGATCGACGAGGTGCGGGCTGGCTGCGACGCGATCCTGGTTGGTGCGGGCACCATCCGGCGGGACGATCCGCGGCTGCTGGTCCGGTCCGCGGCGCGGCGGGCCGACCGGGTTGCCCGTGGCCGGGCCGCCTCACCCGCCCGGGCGACCATCACCGGCTGCGGCGACCTCGACCCGCGGGCTCGGGTGTTCACCACCGGTGCGACCGTGCGGTTGATCTACTGTGCCACCCCGGGGGTGGTGAAGGTCCGGGAGCGCCTCGGCGACCTCGCCACCGTGGTTGACGCCGGGGAGCCGGTCGACCTGGTGTCGGTGCTTGCCGACCTGGCCGCGCGGGGGATCGGCCGGTTGCTGGTGGAGGGGGGCGCGAGCATGCACACCCAGTTCCTCGCCAGCGGGCTCGCCGACGAGCTGCATCTGGTGGTCGCCCCGTTCTTCGTCGGGGACGGCCGGGCACCCCGCTTCGTGCGGGACGGCTCATTTCCGTGGCATGCCGGTCACCGGGCCAAGGTCGCCGAGGTGCGGCAGATCGGCGATGTCGCGTTGGTCCGCTACGCCCTCTCCGACCGTTGCCCCGGCTGACGGCAGCATCTGGTGCGGATGTTCCAACGCCGTGCTGTCCCGCCGTAGCCCCCGCGGTCGGGCGGTGGTTTGGGGGCGGGCGGTGCCGGGTCTGGGTGGTGACGGGTTTGGGCGGTGCCGTGCGGCGGGGTGTGGGCCACGGTCGGCGCGGAGGTCTCCCTGTAGGTCTCCCTGCGGACTGTCGAGCTGCCCTCGAGAACAGGGCAGCCCGGCGGCCCGGAGGGGGTGCCACTCCGGGGGTTTGGTTGTTCCGGGCTCGGCAGCGGCTGGCTCGCCGGACCCGGCAGAGGCTGGGTGGGGACCGTGGTCGCCCGGGTCAACCAGGCCGCGGCGTCGGGGTCGCCGACGACACCCATCGTCATGAAAGAACTTAGCGATGCGTAATCTAGCTAAACCACTCGAGGGCATGAACGCGCTGGTTATCGGTGGCGGAGGGGACGGAATCGGACGGGCGATCTCGCGGGCGTTCGCCTCGGCCGGCGCTGCCGTCGCCGTCGCTGACGTCGACAGTGTGCGCTCGCACGATGCCGTCGAGGAGTTGATCGGATCAGGCGCCCGCGCGCTTTCCCTCGTCGGCGACGTACGGGTCCGATCAACTGTGGACGCCTTTGTCGCTGCCACCATCGCCGATTTTGGCCGGCTCGACACGCTCGTGACTGTCGTGGGCGGGCAGGTCGCGTTCGTGCCCGCGGTGCGGCTGCACGAGATGAGCGACGACGACTGGGACCTCGCGTACGAAATGAACCTCGGCCATGTCGTCCGTGCGGTCCGCGCCGCGATCCGAGCCTTCCTGGCCCAGGGGCAGGGCGGTTCCATCGTAAGTGTCGGTTCGGTCACTGGGGTAATGGCCGCACCCACGCAGGCCGGCTATGGTGCCGCCAAGGCCGGCCTCGTAAGTCTCGCCAGGACCGTCGCCGCCGAATACTCCGCCGACGGTATCCGTATGAATGTCGTGGCCTGCGGTGCCATCGCAACGGCGGTGGCGAATGCTACGCAGCCTGCCGGCGAGGTGCCCGGGATCCCGATGCGCCGACTCGGCGCTCCGGATGATGCCGCTGCGGCTGCCGTCTACCTGGCCGCACCGCTTTCGTCCTACGTGACCGGGCAAAGCGTCGCCGTCGACGGGGGCGTGACAGTCCGAGGCCCGTTTGCCGACTGAATAGGTGACTCCGCCGGTCGGATGGGCCGGGTCGCCGCTGTTGCCGATTCAGGAAGCCGCCGGCAATGGTCTCGTCCGTGGGGCAGCTCGACAGCGGTTGGAGGAGGTACCGGCCCGGCCCGGGGCGGTCCAGAACCGCCCGGTTGCTGAGCCGTCTGGTGCCAAACCCTCGGGTGCCCGAGCTTCCGGTGCCCGAGCCTTCCGGTGTACGGACCTTTCCGCTGTCGGTCAGTCAGCGGCCAGCGGCGGCGCGGTCCAGGAACATCAGTCGGGCCTGCTTGTCCGGCAGGTCGACCAACAGCCCATCGACGAAGCCGGTACGGCGCAGTCGAGCCTGTGCCCGCTCGTTGCGGGCGTCTGGCCCGGCGACGATTCGCTGGTGGGTGGGGTCGGCGAAGACGAAGTCGACCAGGAGCCCGAAGACCACCCGGTCAGCCGTTCTACTCCTCCGTCAGCTTGTCCCAGTCGGTGACCACCGGCAGCAGCTCCCCGCGCTGCCAGGCGGCCAGCTGGTCGTCGTCGTGCGCCGAGCCGGGCACGCCATCCGCGCCGAGGGGCACCACCCAGCGGCTCTTCTCCCGCCGGGCGAGGTCCCAGGCGTACCGGGCGGCCGGCCCGCGCCGGCACAGGTCGGTTACCCCGGGCACGCTGGAGGTGGAGAGCACACAGTCGTGCTCCCCGCCGAGTTCCGGTCCGGCATCCACCTCCGGGGAGCCCGGCACCGGATTCTCCGCGACCACGTTCTCCGCGAGCACGTTGACCGGCACCGCCCGCCAGGGTGCGAGCCGGTGGCGGGCGCCCCACCGGGCTGCCTCGCCGCCGACAGCGGGATCGAGGTCGCTGCCGGCGACCTCGAGCAGTGCGGCCCGGACCAGGGCCGGTGCGTCCAGCCCGGGAAGCGCGTCGGGAGCGAGCAGCGCGCCCAGCGCCGTCCCCACCCGCGGGGCCAGCGCCAACCAGGGCGCGAAGACCTCCGGGTAGGCAGGTGGGTCAGCGAGCGCCGCCAGCGCCGGATGCGCGGTGATCCGCCGGACCAGGGCGGCCCGGACGGCGGCGAAGGCCCCCGCGTCGGCGCTGTCGGCAGCCATCCGTCGATCCCAGCGCAGCAGCCGGTCTCGCAGCGCGGCGGCCGGCGTCGGCAGCTCCGCCAGGCCCGCCAGGAGGGCGAGCAGCGGCCCAGCGGCGGCCGTGTACGTGTCGGTGTGCACGTCGGCCATTCGCTCCGCCGTCCAACCGGTGCTTGCCTCGAGCAGCTCGCGGATGCGCCGGGCCCGGTGCGGGGGTGCGAACTCAACCCCCAGCGGAGCGGAGACAGCGCGCTCGTTGGCCATCACGGCGACCTCGGTGACGGTAGCCCGCGGCATCGGGTACCAGCCAGACCAGGCGTACCCGGGCTCCCACGCCGGCACGACCCGCACGCCGTTGGCCGGGGGGCGGATCGGCACCGCACCGGCCACCCGGTGCAGCAGCCCACCGGCGGTATCGGCGGCGAGCACCACATTGACCGGCTCCACCCAGTGCTCCACCGCGGCATCAACGTCGGCGACGGTGCGTGCCCGCAGGAGCGCCGGCAGCGCGGCGAAACCCAGCTCGCCGGTGACCCGGGGCGGGTAGCGGAGGCTGATCGCCTCGGTCGACTCCGGGCCGCCGACGATCACCGGCCCCCGGTCGGTCTCCACCACCTCCACCTCGACCGGCTCGCCGCCGGCCACCGTGATCGTCTCTGCGTGGGTACGCGTCGGCTGCCAGCCGTCCGGTCCGTACGCCTCCACGCCGCTGCCCTGTCGACATAGCCGCTCGGCGTACAGGTCCTGGTAGTCGGCCATCGCGTTGGTGATCGCCCAGGCGACCGCGCCGGTGTGCCCGAAGTGGGCGATGCCGGGGACCCCCGGCACCGCCAGGCCGACCACGTCGTACGCCGCGCAGGCGAGGCGGATCTGCTGGTAGATGCCCGGGTCCTGGATGGGTCGGTGTGGGTCGCCGGCGAGTAGGGCGGAACCGGTGGCAGTCCGTCCGCCGGCCAGCAGCCAGCCGTTACTGCCGGAGCTGACCGGGGCGTCGGCGTGGAAGAGCGCGACGGCGTCCGGGCCGAGTCGCCGGGTGACGTGCTCGCGCCAGAGCTTGCTGGGGACGCCGGCGAAGAGCACGTGGTGGGCCAGCCAGACCGCCAGCGGAGTCCATGGCTCCCACCGGCCGGCGTCGAGCCCAGCGGTGGCGAAGCGCGGGTCGCGGGCCGCTCCCGCGGCCAGGCCGGCGTTGACTCCGGCCACGTACCGGCCCACCCAGGAGGCGGTCGCCGGGTCGAGGCGGGCGTGGCAGCGCCGGGCGGTGTCGGCGAGGCGGGCCTGCCGGGCGAACCGGTCCCACGGCACCGCCTCGGGGCCGAGGAACGCGGCGCTCCCGCCGAGCGATCGGTGCCGCTCCACCTCGATCTGCCAGGCTCGGTCGTACGCGGTGACGCGGCCCTGGGCGTATGCCAGCTCGTCGGGGTCGGCGGCCCGCAGGTGCGGCACACCCCACCGGTCTCGGAAGAGGCTCACGCCGTGACTCTAAATCGGACTCCGGCGCCGGGCCACCGGCACCACCAGCGGGGTGCCGGTCTCCGGATCGTCGATGACCCGGCAGGGGAGGCCGAAGACCTTCTCGACGAGCGCGGCGGTAACCACCGTCCGGGGTGGGCCCGTCGCCACCACCTGCCCGTCGCGCATGGCGATCAGGTGGGTCGCGTAGCGGGCGGCCTGGTTCAGGTCGTGGAGTACGGCGACCAGCGTGCGACCCTCCTCTTCGTGTAGCCGGGCGCAGAGGTCCAGGATCTCGATCTGGTGGGCGATATCCAGGTAGGTGGTGGGTTCGTCGAGCAGCAGCAGAGGAGTCTGCTGGGCGAGGGCCATGGCGAGCCAGACCCGTTGCCGTTGTCCGCCGGAGAGCTCGGCTACCGGGCGGTCGGCGAGGTCGGCGACGCCGGTGGCCGCCATCGACTCGGCGACCACCGCTTCGTCCGCACGGGACCACTGCCGCAGCAGCCCCTGGTGCGGGTATCGGCCCCGGGAGACGAGTTCGGCCACGCCGATGCCGTCCGGGGCGACCGACGACTGGGGCAACAGGCCAAGGGTTTTCGCGATCTCCCGGGCGGGACGCCGGTGGATGTCCGCTCCGTCCAGCAGGACCGCACCGGTGCTCGGCCGAAGCAGCCGGGACAGGGCGCGTAGCAGGGTGGACTTGCCACACGCGTTCGGGCCGATGACGACGGTGAACGACTGGTCCGGAACGTCAACGGTCAACTCATGGGAGATGGTCCGCCGTTCGTACGCCAGGGTCATCGCGCTACCGCGTAACCGGGACCGCATCTTCGGTGCTCCGTTCTCCGTCGTTGTCACAGCCGACCCGCCCGGCGTTCGGCCGCCAGTAGCCAGATTAGGTACCCGCCGCCGATCAAGCCGGTCAGTACGCCTACCGGCAGTTGGTGGCCGGGGACGGCGCGCTGAGCGATCTGGTCGGCAACGACCAGTAGCAGTGCCCCGAGCAGTGCCGAGGGCAGCAGGTTGGGCCCGGGCGCGCGGGTGAGTCGCCGGGCCAGGTGCGGCGCGGTGAGTGCCACGAAGTTGACCGGGCCGGCGGCTGCCGAGGCGAGGGAGACCAGCAGCACGGCGGCGCCGAGCAGGGCCAGCCGTAGCCGCTCGACCGGCACACCGAGGGCGCTGGCGGAGTCGTCGCCCATCTCCATCAACCGCAGGGCGGGCCCGGCGCCGGCCAGCACCGCCGGCCCGAGTAGGGCGAGGGCGATCAGAACCGGCAGGGCGTGGATCCAGCCCCGGCCGTCGAGGCTGCCGGTGAGCCAGAGTACGGCCCGGGCGGCGTCCATCAGGGGGGCGCGGGTGAGCAGCCAGCCGTTGACGCCGGTGAGGATCGCGGCGATCCCGATGCCGGCCAGCACGAGTCGGTAGCCGTGCACTCCGCGTCGCCAGGCGATCATGTAGACCAACAGGCCGGTGGCGAATCCGCTGACGGCGGCGGCGCCGGAGAGCACCGTGCTGGTGCCGCCGACGACGATCACCACCAGCGCGCCGGTCGCTGCGCCCTGGGTGAAGCCGAGCAGGTCGGGACTGCCGAGGGGGTTGCGGACCAGGGTCTGGAAGACGGCGCCGGCCAGAGCCAGCGCGGCGCCGACCGCGATGGCGGTGGCGAGGCGGGGGAGCCGTAGCTCGTGGACGATGAACTCCTCGGCCGGGGTACCGTCGCCGACCAGGGTGCGGAGCACGTCGGCGGCGCTCATCGGGTAGTCGCCGCTACCCAGTGCCAGCACCCCCACGGCCAGGGTGAGTAGCGCGCAGGTCGCGCCGACGGTGAGGGCGCGCGGGTGCAGGCGCAGCGAGACGCCGCCCGGAGTACGCAAGACGATCATGGCTGCCCCACCCGCCCGCGGAGTACCAGCCAGAGGAAGAGCGGCCCACCCAGCACGGCGGTGACCATGCCGACCTGGAGTTCGCCGGGGCGGCTGAGGACCCGGCCGAGCACGTCGGCGCCGAGCAGGAGCACGGGTGCGAGCACGGCGCAGTAGGGCAGCAGCCACCGCAGGTCCGGCCCGGTCAGCGCGCGTACCAGGTGCGGGACCAGCAGCCCGACGAAGACGATCGGTCCACAGGCGGCGGTGGCGGCGCCACAGAGGAGGGTGACCGCCGCGATGACCGCCGCCCGGATCAGCGCCGGCCGCGCGCCGAGCGCCCGTGCGGTGTCGTCGCCGAGGGCGAGGGCGTTCAGTGGGCGGGCTACGGCGAGGGCGAGCAGCAGACCTGCCGCGATGAACGGCGCCACCGTGCCGACGATGGCCAGCTCGGCGCTGGCCAGCGATCCCACGGTCCAGAACCGCAACCGTTCCAGCGAGGCGGTGTCGAGCAGCATGATCGCGCTCACATACGAGTAGAGGGTGGCGTTGATTGCGGCGCCGGCGAGGGCCAGCCGCGCCGGGGTGGCGCCGCGCCCGCCGCCGACGACGTAGCCGGCGGCGGTGACGGCGGCGGCGCCGATCATCGCGAACCAGACTTGTCCGTTCAGTCCCGCGACACCCACGAGGGCGGTGCCGGTGGCTACCGCCGCGGAGGCGCCGGCGTTGATGCCGAGTAGCCCGGGGTCGGCGAGCGGGTTGCGGGTGAGCGCCTGCATGACCGCCCCGGCCACCCCGAGGGCAGCCCCGGCGAGCAGGCCGAGCAGCGTGCGGGGCAGTCGCATCTGGTGGACCACGGTGTATTCGTCCGCGTCAGGGTCGAGTAGTCCGGGCCAGACGTCGGCGAGGGGGAGCGCCTTTGCCCCGACGGCGATGCTGAGCACCGCGACGGCGGCGAGTAGGAGCACGGCGGCGGCGAGGCCACTGGCGCGGGTGGCGGTGCGACCGCGTCGGATGGGGTGCGCCGACTCCGTTTGCGCAGCGGACGGCGGTGCATGAGTGAGGGACAGGGTGAACTCCGAGTTGGTGCGAATCGCCGGGGCAGGGTTGACAGGAGGTTAGGTTAGGTTAGGTTAACCTAACTTCGCTATCCATGGTCGCCCGCGACCCCGACCGAAAGACCTAACATGTCGCACCCCGCGTCCGCCCGTCGACTTTCCCGTCGTGGCCTGCTCGCCGCCGCCGGCGGTGTCAGTCTGGCCGCCCTCCTCGCCAGCTGCGGCAGCGAGGACACCGACACCCCCTCCGCCGACACCAGCAGCGGCCCCTGGTCCTTCACCGACGACCGTGGTGAGAAGCTCTCCGCCGACGCGCCTCCCGCCCGTGTCGTCGCCTTCACTGGAGTGGCCGCGGCGCTGGTCGACTTCGGCGTCAACGAGCAGGTCGTCGGCGTGTTCGGCGAGACCACCCGCGCCGACGGCAGCAAGGACCCGCAGGCCGGGGAGCTGAACGTGGAGAGCGTGGAGATCCTGGGCAACACCTGGGGCGAGTTCAACCTGGAGAAGTACGCGGGCCTGCGGCCCGAACTGCTGGTCACCCACATGTACGACCGCGATGCGCTCTGGTACGTGCCGGACGAGAGCAAGGACAAGATCGTTCCCCTCGCCCCGGTCGCGGCGATCACCACTGCCCGGGTGCCCATGACCCAGCCCATCGAACGATACGCGCAGCTCGCCGAGTCCCTCGGCGCGGACCTGTCCGCGCCGGCGGTAACCAAGGCGAAGGCCCGCTTCGACGCCGCCGCGGAGTCGGTCCGCGAAGCCGTCAAGGCCAACCCGGGTATCAAGGTGATGGCCTGCTCCGGCAGCCCCGACCTGTTTTACGTCTCCAACCCGAAGGTCAGCACCGACCTGATGTACTTCGCCGAGCTCGGCGTCGACCTCGTGGTGCCGACCAAGCTGGAGGCGGGCGACTACTTCGCGGCACTCAGCTGGGAAAATGCCAGCAAGTTCCCGGCCGACCTGATTCTGCTCGACAACCGCGGCACCGCGCTGCAGGCCGACGATCTCGCCGCCAAGCCGACCTGGGCGCAGCTGCCGGCCGTGGCGGCCAACCAGATCACCGCCTGGGACTCCGTGCCCCGCTTCTCGTACGCCGGTGCCGCTCCGCTGCTGGAGAACCTGGCCACCGCGATCAAGGGTGCGAAGAAGGTCAGCTGACCCACCACCGCCCTGGACGAGTTGGACGAGCTGTGGCTGCGCGACGCGGTCTGGTTCCACCACCCCCGCTCCCTGGCCTATCTCCACTGCCCGGTCGCAATCCCCGCGCTGCTCGGCGAGGCGATGCTCACCGTCGTCAACCCGTTGCTGGACACGTGGGGCCAGAGCGCTGGCGCCACCTTCATCGGGCGCCGGTTGATCGGGTGGACGGCCGCCCGGGTCGGCGTCGGAGCGACCGCCGACGGAATCCTCACCAGCGGTGGGACCCAGTCCAACCTGCACGCCCTGCTGCTGGCCCGAGTGGAGGCCGTCCGGCGGGGGCGTTGCAACTCGTGGGGACGCTGGCGAACCCGCTCGCTCCGTACCGACCGGGGAGCTGACGGCCCGGCCCCGAGCGCGCCTACCCGGTCCGGAGCGCGCCTACCCGGTCCGGAGCGCGCCTACCCGGTCCGGAGCGCGCCTACCCGGCCGGTAGGCGCGTCCGCTACCCCGCCGGGTAGGCGCGCGTCTCCGTCACCCCGACCGCGGCCCACACCCGTTGGCCTGGCATCAGGCGCAGGGTCGCGGCGGTCGCGGGCGGTACGTCGGCCGCCACCCGGACCGGCCCGTCCAACTGCACCCGCAGGTTGTCACCGTGGCGCTGCACCCCGGCGACCGTGGCCGGCCAGGTGTTGGGTGGGCTACCGGCGGGCTGGTCATCGTGCAGCGTCACCGCTGAGGGACGGAACGCGACGAAGGCATCCCCGTCGAGGTGTTCCGGGACGGTGAGCAGGAGCCCGTCGGCGACCCGGACGTGGTTGTTCTCGGCCCGGCCCCGGTGCAGGTTCAGCCCGACCAGTTGGGCGACATAGCCGGTACGGGGCCGGGCGGTGACGGCGGCGGCATCCCCCTCCTGGACCACCCGGCCCTCCTCCACGATCACCAGCCGGTCGGCCAGCACCAGCGCGTCGAGTGGGTCATGCGTGACCAGCACGGTGGCGCCGGGGTGGGCGGTCAGGTGCCGGTGCAGTTCGGCGCGGGTGTCCAGGCGGGTACGGGCGTCCAGGGCGGCCAGCGGCTCGTCGAGCAGCAGCATGGCCGGCCGGACCGCGAGCGCCCGGGCCAGCGCCACCCGCTGGGCCTGCCCGCCGGAGAGCTGCCCGGGTCGCCGGCGGGCATGTTCGACCAGCCCCACCCGAGCCAACCAGTCGCCGGCGCTGCGCCGGGCCGTCCGCCGGTTGGCGCCGTGCCGGCGCGGGCCGAAGGCCACGTTGTCGAGCGCGTTCAGGTGCGGGAAGAGCAGATAGTCCTGGAATACCACACCGACCGAACGGCGCTCGGCGGGGACGAACGTGCGCCGGTCCGGCCGGTCCAGGTCGCTGCCCGCCACCGTGAGGTGGCCGGCGGTCAGGGGCTGCAGGCCGGCGAGTGCCCGTAGGGCGGTCGTCTTGCCGGCGCCGTTCGGACCCAACAGCGCCACCACCTCACCGGCAGCGACGCGCAGCGGTACGTCCAGCAGGAAGCCGCCCCGCTCCACCGCGAGGCGTGCGTCCAGGAGATACCCGGTCACGGTGTGCTGATCCACCGGTCGCGCAGCCCCGCCAGGATCACGACCGAGACGACGAGCAGGATCAGGCTGAGTACGATCGCGGCCTCGACATCGGTCTCCAGCGCCAGGTAAACCGCGAGCGGCATGGTCTGGGTCCGGCCCGGGTAGTTGCCGGCGAAGGTGATCGTGGCACCGAACTCGCCCAGCGCCCGGGCCCAGCACAGCACCGCCCCGGCGGCCAGGCCCGGGCCGACCAGCGGCACGGTGACGTGCGTGAACGTGGTCCACCGGCCGGCGCCGAGGGTCGCCGCGGCCTCCTCGTACCGGCGGTCGGCGCCCCGTAGCGCCCCCTCCACGGCGATGACCAGGAACGGCATCGCCACGAACGCCTCGGCGAACACCACGCCGGTGGTGGTGAACGGCAGCGTGATCCCGAAGGTCTGGTCGAGCCAGCCGCCGATCAGCCCACGCCGACCGAAGACCAGCAGCAGGGCCACCCCGCCCACCACCGGCGGAAGTACCAGGGGCACGGTGACCAGGGCGCGCACCAGCCGCCGGCCGGGGAACTCCACCCGGGCGAGCAGCCACGCCAGCGGCACCCCGAGCAGCAGGCAGAGCAGGGTCGCCAGGGTGGCGGTGAGCAGCGACAGCCGCAGCGCGGCCAGCACCCCGGGCTCGGCGAGCCGCTGCGGCAGGGTGCTCCACGGGGTGCGGGCCAGCAGACCGATCAGCGGCAGGGTCAGGAAGGCCAGGCCGAGCAGCGCCGGCAGCAGCAACGCGACCGGGACGCCACCGCCCCGTTGCCGGGCGCCACGCGGCCGGCGGATGCCCGTCGGCCGGCGCACCGGACGCGCGGTGAGCGTCATGGCGCCTGGAACCCGGCCTCGGTGAGCACCGCCCGCGACCGGGCGGAGCGGACGTGGGCCACGAAGGCGTGGGCCGCGGTGGGGTTCGGCGCGTCGACCAACACGGCGATCGGGTAGTCGTTGACGGCCTGGGCGGACTCGGGGAACTCCACCGCCGCCACGTCCGGCGCGGCGGCCCGCGTGTCGGTGCGGTAGACGAGGGCGGCGTCCACCTCACCCAGCCGTACCTTCGCCAGGGCGCCCCGCACGTGCGCCTCCAGGGTGACCGGGGTCAGCGCGACGCCGGCGGCGTCGAGCGCCCGGTGGGCCGCCGACCCACACGGCACCTGCTCGGCGCAGAGCGCCACCTTCAGCCCAGGCCGGGTCAGGTCACCCAGGCCCCGGATGCCCTCGGGGTTGCCGGCGGCGACCGCGATGACGAGCTGGTTGCGGACGAAGACGGCCGGCGTGCCCTCCGCGTCGTCGGCGGTGGCGACGGCGGCCAGGTGCTGCGGGGCGGCGGAGGCGAAGACATCCGCCGGGGCCCCTTCGGTGAGCTGGGTGGCGAGGGCGGAGCTGCCGGCGAAGTTGAACACGACGGTGCTGCCCGGATGGGCTGCCTCGAAGTCGCGCCCGATCCGGTCGAACGTCGCGGTGAGCGACGCGGCGGCGAAGACGGTCACCGTGCCGGTCACGCCACCGTCGGCGACTGCACCACCCGGGGTGCCGCAGCCGGCCAGGACCAGCGTGACGGCGCCGGCCACGATCGCGGTACGCGGCCTCACGGCACCGGCCTTCCCCGGGTGCCGGCCGGCGGCGTAGCCCGCTCGACCAGTACGTTCGTTGACTTGATCACGGCGACGGCCAGCGAGCCGACCCGCAGGTCCAATTCGTCGACGGCCTCCCGGCTCATCAGGGAGACGATGCGGAACGGGCCGGCCTGGATGTCGACCTGGGCCATCACGGTGTCCCGGACCACGCCGACGACGATGCCGCGTAGTCGGTTGCGGGCAGACGAGGCGTCGGACCGCTCGTCGCGCTCGGCCGCCTGCGCGCGGGCGAACGCCGCCAGATCCACCCCGTCCACGGCGCGGTGTCCATGCTCGTCGCGTTCCGCCCGAATGCGCCCGGAGTCGATCCAGCGGCGGACGGTGTCGGCGCTCACCCCGAGCAGCTCGGCCGCTTCCCCGATCCGGAACCTCGTCACCCGGTCACCTTAGCGTTTGCATCCGAGAGGTGTTGAACCGCTTCTACCCGGCGGTTGCGAGGCATCGGAGGTAAATTTCCTCGCAACCACGAAGTTTGCTCCCGGTCGGTACCGGCGTGCCGACCCTGACCCGGTGGTCAGTCGACCTGTCGGCGGCGGGATCGAGGGGTCCGGCTGGCCGTCGCGGTGTACGGCGCGGGCCGGTCTGACCCGGCCGCGCATAATGTGGGTAGGCCGGAGCTGCCCCGGCGGGCAGCACACGTGAGATGGTGGGGAGTACGGTGCCGCAGACGATTCCGAACGCAACCCGGAACACCCGGCAGCGGGCCGAGGTGCTCGCGCTACTCGGGGAGGTCGACGGGTTCCACACGGCGCAGCAACTGCACCGGATGCTCTGCGACCGCGACGCCCGGGTGGGCCTGACCACCGTCTACCGGACCCTGCAGCTTCTGGTGGACGCCGGTGAGATCGACTCCACCCGGCTGCCCGGCGGCGAACAGCTCTTCCGCCAGTGCAGCCAGAGTCGTCACCACCACCACCTGGTCTGCCGGTCCTGCGGACGGACCGTGGAGGTGGCCGGTCCGGCAGTCGAACGCTGGGCCGACCAGGTGGCGGCGGAGCACGGCTTCACCGAGGTCGGGCACACCCTGGAGATCTTCGGCAACTGCGCCGGCTGCGCCGCGTCCTGACCTTCGCCGGCTACGCCGCGTCCGGACCTGCCCGGTTGTCGCCAGCCGGGGTGTTTCCCACCCCGTCGCTCGGGGAAATCAGAGCCAAGGCACCACGGCACCCCGGCCACGCGGCGTCGCGCGCCGCCCGACGAACGGACGCCGATCGCCATGACGTACCGTCCGGCCACCGACCGCCCCGACCTGGACACCCTCACCCTCGGGGTGGAAGAAGAGTTTCTGCTGCTGGACTCCGACACGGGGGAGAGCATGCCGGTCGCCGCCCAGGTACTCGGCGGGTTGTCCGGCACCGCCTACGAGCAGAGCCGGCAGGAGTTTCGACACAGCATGGTCGAGATGGTCACGCCGGTCGTAGCCGACCTGACGGAGCTGCGGCGGCACTTGGTGGCGCTGCGTACCGCCGCCATTGACGCGGCCGAGGCCGCCGGTGCCCGCCTCGTCGCGGTGGGAGCGACTCCGGTGAACGAGGCGCACCGGACCGTACCGGACGAACCCCGCTACCACGCGATGTCCCAGCGGTTCGGACCGGTCGCGCACGACCCGGCGGTCTGCGGCTGCCACGTGCACGTCGGCCTGCCCGACCGGGAACTGGCGGTCCAGGTCTGCAATCACCTGCGCCCGTGGTTGCCGGTCGTGCAGGCCCTCACCGTCAACTCGCCGCTGCACGACGGCCAGGACACCGGGCACGCGAGCTGGCGGGGGATGCAGCTGGAGCGTTGGCCAAGCATCGGCCCCACCCCGTACTTCGACTCGGCCGCCGACTACGACGCCACGGTGGCGGACCTGATCAAGGCGGGGATCATGCTCGATGCCGGGATGGTCTACTGGTACGTCCGGCCCTCCGTCGCGTACCCCACGGTCGAGGTCCGGGTTGGTGACGTCTGTCCCACGGTTGACGACACGGTACTGGTGGCCGCGCTGGTACGTGCCCTCGTCGCGACCCTCGCGGCGGAGGTCCGGGGTGGTGCCCGGGCAACCCGGACCCGAGGCTGCCTGGTCTCCGCCGCGCACTGGCGAGCCGCTCACGACGGGCTTGACGGTGACCTTGTCGACCTTCGTACCGGGCACGCCCGGCCGGCCTGGGACCTGGTGGACGAGATGTTCGCCCTCGTCACGCCCGCCCTGGAGCGCCAGGGCGACCGGGGGTACGTACTCGACCAGCTAACTCGGCTCCGGGACGAGGGCACCGGTGCGGCACGGCAGCGTCGGATTTTGGAGCGGACCGGCTGCGATGTCGGCGCCGTGCTGGCCCACCTGGCCGCACAGACCCGCCCCACCTCGGCCTGAGCCGAACCGCCCGCCCTACCGCTGAGCCGAACCGCCTGTCCGACCGCTGGTGGTGGTGCGGCCGTCCGTCCTCCTACCGCTGGTGCGTCTGCAGCCACAGCTCCAGCAGCCCGAGCTGCCACAGCTTGTTGCTGCCGGCCGCGGCCTGCGTCGCCGCCGGGTCGGCGAGCAGTTCGTCAACATATTCGGGCTGGAACAGCCCCCGTTCCTGGGCGGCCGGTGCCCGCAGCGCGTCCAGGACCAGCTCCCGCACCCGCCCGGAGACGTTGCGCAGTGCCGGCACCGGAAAGTACCCCTTCGGCCGGTCGATCACCTCCGCCGGCAGCACCTCCCGGGCGATCTCCTTGAGTACGCCCTTGCCGCCCTGCGCCACCTTGTGCTCCGGCGGACAGGCCGCGGCGAGCGTGACCAGATCCTGGTCCAGGAAGGGGGTGCGGACCTCCAGCCCCCACGCCATGGACATGCTGTCCACCCGCTTGACCGGGTCGTCGGGGAGCATCCGGTGCGTGTCCAGGCGCAGCACCGCGTCCAGCGCGGTCTCCGCACCGGGCGCGGCCAACTCGGCGACGAGTAGCTCCCGGCTGGCATCCCGGTCGTGGGCGTACGTCGGACTGACAACCCGGGACAACTCGGCGTGGTCACGGTCGAAGAAGGACGCGGCGAACACCTCCGCCGCCCCGTCCCGGGGCGCCCTCGCGAGCGGCTGGTGGTAGCCGTAGCCGGCGAACACCTCGTCGGCGCCCTGCCCCGACTGGGCCACCTTGACGTGCTTGGCCACCTGCTCGCTGAGCAGGTGGAAGGCCACCACGTCGTGGCTGCCCATCGGCTCGGTCATCGCGGCGATCGTGGCTTGGACCGCCGGCAGGAGGTCGTTGTCGGCGAGTCGGATCCGCCGGTGGTCGGTGCCGAAGGCCCGGGCCACCTGGTCGGAGTAGTGGAACTCGTCGCCGGCCTCGTCGCCCCGGCTGTCGAAGCCGATGCTGAACGTTTGCAAATGGTGTTGGCCCGCCTCGGCGAGCAGGGCCACGATCAGACTGGAGTCCAGGCCACCGGAGAGCAGCACTCCGACCGGGACGTCCGCCACCAGCCGCCGGCGAACCGCCGCGCGCAGGGCGTCACCGACCGCCGCTTGCCAGTCCCGGGCATCCCGGCCGGCATGGCCGGGGTCGCGAGCGTACTCCGGCTGCCAGTAGACGTGTTCGCGGCTGCGCCCGTCCGCCTCGACCACCCGCAGCGTCGCCGGGGGTAGCTTCCGGACGCCGCGCAGCACGGTCCGGGGCGCCGGCACAATCGAATGCCAGGAGAGGTAGTGGTGCAGGGCAACCGGGTCGATGTCGGTGTCCACGTCGCCGGCGTGCAGTAGCGCGGGCAGAGTTGAGGCGAAGCGCAGGTGGCCGGGGGACTCCGCCAGGTAGAGCGGCTTGATGCCGAGCCGGTCGCGGGCCAGCACCAGCCGCTGGCGGGTCCGGTCGAACAGCCCGATCGCGAACATGCCGACCAGGTGGTCGACGAAGGCCTCCCCCCACTCGGCGTACGCCACCAGGATGACCTCGGTGTCACTGGTGGAACGGAAGGTGTGCCCGGCGGCCCGGAGCTCCTCGCGTAACTGCGGATAGTTGTAGATGCATCCGTTGAAGACCAGCGCTGATCCGAGGTCCTCGCGCACCATCGGCTGAGCACCGGTGTCGGAGAGGTCGATGATGGTGAGCCGGCGGTGCCCGAGGGCTACCCAGCCGTCCGTCCAGTGGCCGGTGTCGTCCGGGCCGCGGGACTCCATCGCCTGGCTCATCCGGATCACCGCCTCGGTGTCCGGTCTCGAGCCGTCAAAACGCGCTTCCCCGCTGATACCGCACACGCTCAGTGCCCCTCCGGCCGCTGTCCGGCGGTCCGGGCGGGCCGGTGGCTGAGCGTCGATTCCATGGCCACCGTCCCGTCGCACCGTCTCACCTGGCCACCGGGCATGGCCCGGGCCCGTCCCGCGGACGGGTGCGGCGGGTACCCGTGATCGGGTCGCTCAAACCCGGCCCGGTGCCCACCGCCGTCCGGGCCCGAGTTCCGGGACGGATCCGAGACCGGTATAGCGTGGCGCGCGACCCCTAGAGTGGTGGCGATCGGTTCACCCGGGTGGGGTACTGACACGCGCACCCGGCGTGAACTGACGGCGGCAGGAGGTCACATGCCCGTTATCGCAGTCGACGGACTGGTGAAGAGCTTCGGTGCGGTCCGCGCGCTTGACGGGCTCAACCTGCAGGTGGAGGCGGGGGAGGTGCACGGCTTCCTCGGGCCCAACGGCTCCGGAAAGTCCACCACCATCCGCGTCCTGCTCGGGCTGCTGCGCGGTGATGCCGGCGATGTGCGGCTGCTCGACGGTGACCCGTGGCGCGACGCGGTGGCGCTGCACCGCCGACTCGCCTATGTGCCGGGCGACGTGAACCTGTGGCCCAACCTCTCCGGCGGAGAGGCGATCGATCTGTTCGGAGCATTGCGCGGTGGCTTGAACCACCGTCGCCGGGACGAGCTGTTGGAACGTTTCGACCTCGACCCGACCAAGAAGTGCCGGGCCTACTCCAAGGGCAACCGGCAGAAGGTGGCGATCGTCGCCGCCTTCGCCTCCGACGTCGAGCTCTACGTGCTCGACGAACCCACCTCCGGGCTCGACCCGTTGATGGAGGCGGTGTTCCAGGAAGAGGTGCGGCGGCTCACCGGCAACGGCGCCACGGTGCTGCTCTCCAGTCACGTGCTCGCCGAGGTGGAGGCGCTCTGCGATCGGGTCAGCATCATCCGCGCCGGCCGTACCGTTGAGTCCGGCTCGCTGAGTGAGCTGCGGCACCTCGCCCGTACCACGGTCACCGTCGAGACGGTGCGTCCGCTGACCGGAGTCGCGGAGTTGCCCGGCGTGCACGAGGTCCGGGCCGTTGACGGCCGGGTCCGGTTGGAGGTGGAGCCGGAGCACCTCGACGCACTGCTCGCCCACCTGATCCGCTTCGAGGTCCGGGCGCTGGTGAGCGCGCCGCCCACCGTGGAGGAGCTGTTCCTGCGGCACTACGACGGGGCCGACGACGGCCGGGCCGCCGCCGACAGCGGTGCGGAGCAGGCCCGGTGAGCGCATTTACCGGCACCGGCCGACTGGTCCGGCTCGTTCTGCGCCGTGACCGGATCAAGCTCGGGGCCTGGGTGCTCGGTACGCCGCTGCTCGGGTACGCCCTCGCCGGTAGCGTCATCGAGTTCTACCCCGACGAGGCCGCTCGCCTCAGCTATGCCGAGACCGCGCTAACCAGCGTGGTGGCGCGCGCCTTCAACGGGCCAATCTCCAACGCCGAGCTGGGCTCGATCGTCCTCGTCGAGGCATATCTGACGCTAACCCTGCTCGCCGCCCTGGTCAGTACGTTCGCCGTAGTCCGGCACACCCGACAGAACGAGGAGACCGGCCGGGCGGAGCTGCTCGGTGCGGCCGTCGTCGGTCGGCACGCGTTGCTCACCGCCCCGTTGCTTGTCGTCGTCGGGGCGAACGTGGCCGCCGGCTTACTCCTCGGGCTGGCCTTCGCCGCCGCCGGTCTGCCGCTGGCTGGATCCCTCGCCGCCGGCGGGACGATCGCCGGGGTTGGTGTCGCCTTCACCGCCGTCGCCGCCGTCACCGCCCAGCTCACGGTTACCTCCCGTGGTGCGAACGCGTTGGCCGCGGCCAGCGTCGGGGTGGCTTTCCTGCTCCGCGCCGCCGGGGATGTCCTCGGCGAGCGGGAGGGCCTGCAACTGGTGAGCGCCTGGCCGTCCTGGCTCTCCCCGCTCGGCTGGGGCACTCAGGTCCGCGCGTTCGGTGCCGAGCGGTGGTGGGTACTGGGCCTGCCGGTCGTGTTGCTGGTCGGCGCCACCCTGGCCGCGTTCGGGCTCGCCCGTCGGCGGGACCTCGGCGCCGGGTTGCTCAGCGACCGGCGCGGGCCGGCCCGTGCCGCCGCTGGCCTGCTCAGCCCGAACGGACTGCTCTGGCGACTGCACCGCGGCTCCCTGGCCGGCTGGTCGGTGGCCGTGGTGATCCTCGGGTTCTCGATGGGCTTCGCCGCGGACGAGGTCAACGACGTGATCGCCGAGAATCCGGCCGCCGCCGAGCTGATCGCCGCGATGGGGGGCGGGGTTGACGACCTGGTTGACGCGTTCCTCGCCGCGATGCTGGGGCTGTTCGCGTTGGTCATCGGCGCGTACGTGGTGCAGGCGTTGCTGCGTACCCGCGCCGACGAGTCGGGCGGCGTCCTGGAGGCGGTACTCGCGACCGCGGTGGGTAGGGTTCGCTGGCTGACCACCCAGGTGGTGGGCGCCGTCCTGGGCGCGGCGGTCCTCGTGCTGCTGGCCGGGCTCGCGACCGGCCTCGGCTACGGACTCGCGGCCGGTGACCCGGGCAGGTGGGCGCTCCACCTGGGTGGGGCCGGGTTGCTGCAGCTACCGGCGTTGCTGGTGGTGGCGGGCTTGGTGACCGCGTTGCTCGGGTTGGTTCCCCGGTGGTCGGTGTCGCTGTCCTGGGTGGTGCTGATCGGGTTACTGCTGTTGGGGCAGCTCGGCGCGGCGCTCGACCTGCCGCAGGCGGTGCTCAACCTTTCGCCCTACACCCATGTCCCCGCAGTGCCGGCGGTCGAGGCGACCGCGCCGCCGTTGGTGCTGCTCACCGCCGTGGCCGGTGCACTGCTCGCCGCCGGGCTGGCCGGCTTCCGCCGCCGCGACGTCCCCAGCTGATTGGCTCGCAGCACGAGTCCGGGGCGCTAGCCGGAGACTTCCGGCTCTGGCTCGGACTCCGGGCCGGTGTGGCGTTGGCGTAGCAGTTCACCGCTCCACCGCGCGGCGGCCCGCTGCTCGGATAGGATCCGCTCCCGGGCGCGGGCCAGCTCCTCGCCGACCGCTTCGGAGAGGTCGGCGTCGGGCTGGTCGGCGAGGATCGCCGACCAGCGTCGGTTGAGCTGCTCGGCGTAGCGGGCGCGGCGTAGGAGCTCCTCGTGCCGGCAGTCCAGCGCGATCACGCGTTCCCAGTAGGGCTGGAGGGCTTGACGGACTCGCTCATCGAGCTGCACCCATGCGGTGGGACGGCAGGTGACCGTCTGACCGCCGCGCTCGAACGACCACGGTTCCTGCTGAGAAAGCTTCCGCTGAAGCTGCGCCTCCAGCTCACCGGCCCGGTGCGGTGCGACGGTACGGGCGAGATCGGCGGCGATGTTGGTTAGCCGCTGGGTAGCCGGTGGCAGAAAGTAGTGGGCGTACCAGGCCAGCTGATCCGGTCGCAGTCCCTGCGAACGCCAGGTGAGGTCGGCGCGGATGGTGAAGGTGAAGACGTAACCCCGGGCGAAGACGGTGATCGGACCGGTTGGCTCCCGCCGCTCGATCGGATCTTGTGGTGGGGGCGGTGCCGGCCCCTGCTTCGCGGCCGTGTCGACCATACGGGCCACCGTGAGTAGCCACCGCCACAGCCGCTGGGTGGCCGGTGCCAGCCGGGCGGCGAACGGACGGGCCGCTGGTGCCAGCCGGGCGGCAACTCGCCGTGCTCCGGCCGCCAGCCGTGCGGCGCTCCGTCGGGATGCTCGCCCCAGCCGGGCCCAGCGGCCAGGTCGCCCGGGGTCCGGCGGGGCCTGGCGATGCTGACCCGGATCGGGGGGCGTGGCCGCCGGGCGTTCCTCTGTCGGCGGGCCGTCGGCCATGTCGCCTCCCTCGTCCGTCAACCGGTCCGTCGGGCCGAAGGGTGGTGCGGTCGGTGCCAGGTACGAGGGGAGTGCCGGCAGGTGCGGTGTCGCCGCCTACTCACGTTAACAAGGACCGGGCCAGTGGGGCAGCAGCGGCGCGGCGTGCCGATCGGCGCTTGGCGGACAGTGCGTGAGCTGGGCCGGGAGGTTCGGTACGCGTGGAGAGTGTCTCTCGGGGGGTGTGCTCGTGTGGCCCGGCCCCAGCACCACTCCTCGAGCGAGAGGATCCAGTCGTGCGCAGCGTCGTCGCACCATCCGCCGTGCGGTCGGTGCTGGCTGCCCGGACCGGTGTAGTGCTGGTGTTCGCCCTCAACGGTTTCGCTATCGGGTCCTGGTTTGCCCGGGTGCCGGCGGCCCGGGAGACGCTTGACCTTTCCGCGACCCGGCTCGGGCTGCTGTTGCTCGCGATGTCGGTGGGTGCGGTGGTGGCGATGCCCATCTCCGGTCTGGTCGTCCAGCGTTTCGGCACTGCCCGGACGGTGATGGGGGCGGCGCTGACGCTCTCCGTCGGCCTGCTGGTGACGGGCGTCTGCGCGAGCGCGGCCAGCTGGCCGGCCGGGGTGGCGGTGGGCCTGTTCGTCTTCGGTTACGGCACCGGTACCTGCGATGTCGCGATGAACATCGAGGGCGCCGCTGTTGAGCGATGGCTCGGTCGGGCGGTGATGCCGCGGTTTCACGCGGCGTGGAGCCTGGGTTCGGTGGCGGGGGCGGGTCTCGGTGCGGTGGCCGCCGAGGTGGGGCTGGCGCTCGCTTTCCACCTACCGTTGGTCGGCGGGGTGGTGCTGGTCGGGATGGTCTTCGGCGCTCGAAAGTTTCTGCCGGCTGCCGGGACGACCTCGGCCGGTGGCCAGACATCCCCGGCGATCCGCCGTCGTTCGCTGTTGGCGGCCTGGCGGGAGCCACGGACCCTGCTGATCGGCCTGTTTGTGCTGGTCGCGGCGTTCAGTGAGGGGAGCGCCACCGACTGGGTCGCAATTGCTTTCGTTGATGGGTACGGCGTCAGCGAGGCGGCCGCGGCCATCGTGTACGGAATGTTCGTGGTCGGCATGACCATTGGCCGGATCACCGGCACCCTCGCCCTGGACCGGTGGGGGCGGCTGCCGGTGCTCAGCGGTGCGATCCTGCTCGCGGTAGCCGGCGTGAGCGTGGCGGTACTAGCTGAGTCCGAGCCGGTCGCGGCCGTCGGCGTGGCGTTGTGGGGCCTCGGCGGCTCGCTCAGCTTTCCGGTGGGGATGAGTGCGGCGGCCGACGAGGAGGAGCAGGCCCCGGCCCGGGTCAGCGTGGTCGCCGCGATCGGCTACACCGCGTTCCTCGCCGACCGCCCCTGCTCGGCCTGATCGGGGAACGGGTCGGGACCTTGCACTCCCTGCTGGTGGTACCGATTCTGCTGCTGTTGTCGGTCGCGCTGGTGCCAGCCACCCGCCCTCTTCGCGGACGTCACGAATGACTACCGAGCCGTCGTCGTTGTTGCCGGATCCGAGCTGGTGGGGGAGGCGGCTGTTGCCAGTGGACGGATAAGACACATCAGCTCGTTGGCGGTGCCACGGTCTCCAGGGCGGCAATACTGCCGGACATGATCATGCGGATGTTGTCGGTGATGTGTTGCAGCGGCCAGTCCCACCAGGCAAGCGCCATCAGGCGGCGAACGTCGTCTTCGTGGAAGCGGCGGCGGATCACCTTGGCCGGGTTGCCGCCGACGACGCTGTATTCGGGGACATCGTCGACGACCACAGATCCAGCAGCAATGATCGCCCCACTGCCGATGTGAACACCGGGCATAATCATGGTGTGGTAGCCGAACCATACGTCGTTGCCAACCACCGTGTCACCCGCCCGGGCAGGTTGGTGAGGAGATCGAAGTGTTCACTCCAGGCGCCACCCATAATTGGAAACGGGAAGGTCGAGGGCCCGTCCAGGCGATGGTTGGCGCCGCTCATGATGGGACCCCGTCACCGGCGGTCAGCCGCTCATCCGGTGCACCGGGCGGGACGGAAAGAGCGTCGGCGGTAGGACCGCGTCGCCGTTGAGTACGGCGGTCACGGCAGCTGTCGCGATTCCGGCCACCGGGTGGGTGGACGTGGTGAGCGAGGGGTTGGTCATCTCGGCCAGTGGGGTGTCGTCGAAGCCGGTCACCGCGATGTCCCCGGGGACCTGGACGCCATCCCGAAGGAGCCCGTTGATCACGCCGAACGAGGTCACGTCGCTGGCGCCGACGATCGCGTCGGTGTCCGGCCAGCGGGCCAGAACCTCCCGTGCTGCGGCACGTCCTCGGCCTGCGGTGAAGTCACCCCGAACCAGCCGGGGAGGCAGTCCCACCGCCCGCAGCACTGCCCGGTAGGCGCGCACCGAGCGGCCGGCGCAGGGTAACCAGCGAGAACCGCTGATCATGGCGATGCGGCGGCGGCCCGTCGCGTACAGGTGCTCCACCAGCGCTGTGGTGCCGCCGCCGTTGTCGATGTCGAAGGAGGCCACCACGGGGGAACCGACGCCGAGCGAGGCGACCCGGCCCCGCAGCTCGGGCGGCACGGCGGCCAGGACCGCAGGGGTGGTGTTGACCAGGATCAGCCCACTCGCCCCGCGCTGTTCGGTGAGCCGGCGTAACTGGTCCAGGCCCCGGGTCGGGAGCCAGTGCAGGGCCACGCCGACGCCGTGCGGGGCGCACACCCGGGCGGCCGCGCCGACAACCTGGTCGACGTACGGGTCCTCGAGCACCCGGGGCGAAGTGCCGTGGACCACCGTGACCAGCCGCACACCGGTGCCGCGGACCAGGGCGCGGGCGGCCGGGTCCGGCACGTAGCCGAGTCGTTCGGCGGCAGCAGTGACCCGGTCGCGGGTGTGGGCCGCGGCGTACCCGTTGTTGGCGAGCACTCGAGAGGCGGTGGCCCGCGAGACGTCGGCCGCCCGAGCCACATCCGCCAGAGTCGGCGCGCGCTGCGGCGCTGGCATCGTGGTCCCCCGTTTCCCGTCGCCGGCGCGACGTGTGTCCGGACATTATTGCTCGATCCGACGGCGGTGACCTGCGAATGCTTCTCGGTTTGCCCTGAGAACGCTCTCAGGGGTGTGCTCGTGTGGTCGGGCCTGATCACCAAGCGAAAGGAACCCTGTCGTGAGCAGCGTCACCCCCCCGGTCGCCCTCGCTGCCGTACCCCGGTCGGTGCTGGCAGCCCGCACCGGGGTGGCGGTGGTGTTCGCCGTCAACGGCCTCGCCGTCGGGTCCTGGTTTTCCCGGGTGCCGGCGGTCCGGGAGGCGCTGGACCTCACCGCCGGCCGGCTCGGGCTGTTGCTGCTCGCCATGTCGGCGGGAGCGGTGGTGGCGATGCCCACCTCCGGTCTGGTCGCCCAGCGGCTGGGAACGGCCCGGACGGTGGTGGCGGCGACCCTGCTGCTTGCGGCCGGCGCGGTGACCGCCGGTGTCTCGGCCAGCGCGGCCGCCTGGCTGCCCGGGGTCGCGGTGGGTCTGTTCGCCTTCGGCTACGGCACCGGCACCTGTGATGTCGCGATGAACATCGAGGGAGCTGCCGTTGAGCGGCGGCTCGGCCGCACGGTTATGCCTCGGTTCCACGCCGCGTGGAGCCTGGGTTCGGTGGCCGGGGCTGGCCTCGGTGCGCTGGCCGCCCAGGTGGGGCTGGCGGTTGGCGTACACCTGTCGCTTATCGCCGGGGCGATACTGGTCGGCACGGTGTTCGGCGCCCGGGCGTTCCTGCCGCTCCCCGATTCACCGCCGGCCGCCGACCGGGTCTCCCCGGCAGCCCGCCGCCAGGCGCTGCTGGCCGCCTGGCGGGAGCCACGGACCCTGCTGATCGGCCTGTTTGTGCTGGTAGCAGCGTTCAGCGAAGGGGTCGCCACCGACTGGGTCGCGGTCGCGTTCGTTGACGGCTACGGTGTCACGGAGGCGGCCGGAGCCGCCGTCTACGGAGTGTTCGTGATCGGCATGACCGTAGGACGGACCGTCGGCACCCTCGCCCTGGACCGCTGGGGCCGGGTGCCCGTGCTCAGCACCACGACCCTGCTCGCCGTGGTCGGCGTGAGCGTGGCGGTGCTGGCCGGTTCCGGACCGGTTGCGGTCGCCGGCGTGGCGCTGTGGGGCCTCGGCGTCTCTCTCAGCTTCCCGGTGGGGATGAGCGCTGCGGCCAATGAGGAGGAGCACGCCCCGGCCCGGGTCAGCGTGGTGGCCGTGATCGGCTACACCGCGTTCCTCGCCGGACCACCGCTGCTGGGCCTGATCGGGGATCGGGTCGGGACGCTGCACGCCCTGCTGGTCGTGCCGATCCTGCTGCTGCCGTCGCTGGCGTTGCTACCGGCGACCCGCCCTCCTCGCTGACCGTCCCGGCGCGGGCAGTGAACGCTCGGCCGGCCCTCGCGTATCCTCAATGGACTGCGTCGGGAGGCGTAGTTGATCCGAATCCTTGCCCACCACCGTCAGCTGAGCTGGCGGGCGGCGGCACGGCCGGCGACCCGGCCGGAGAAGAGACAGCCGCCGAGGAAGGAGCCTTCCAGGGCGTTGTAGCCCATCATGCCGCCACCGCCGAACCCGGCGACCTCGCCGGCGGCGTAGAGGCCGGGAAAGGCGTCGCCCTCGCGGGTACGGCAGCGACCGTCCAGGTCGGTCTCCAGCCCACCGAGGGTCTTGCGGGAGAGGACGTTGAGCCGTACGGCGATCAACGGCCCGGCCTTCGGATCCAGGAGGCGATGCGGCGCGGCGACCCGCAGGAGCCGGTCACCGCGGTAGGTGCGGGCGGAGCGGATCGCCTTGACCTGGGCGTCCTTGCAGAAGGTGTTGGTGAGCTGTTGGTCCCGTTCGGCGACGAGCGTACGGATCCGGCCGACCTCGATCGCCGGCACATCCGGGTCGGCGACGCGGTTCATCCCGGCGACGAGGTCGTCGAGGGTGTCCGCGACGACGAAGTCCTCGCCGTGCCGCTTGAACGCCTCGACCGGCCCGGGAGCACCGGCGCGCACCCGGGACAGCAGCAGCTTGAGGTTCTTGCCGGTCAGGTCCGGGTTCTGCTCGGAGCCGGAGAGCGCGAACTCCTTCTCGATGATCTTTTGGGTGAGGAGGAACCAGGAGTAGTCGTAGCCGCTGTGGCGCAGGTGGCGCAGGGTCCCGAGGGTGTCGAAGCCGGGGAAGTACGGAGCCGGTAGCCGGTTGCCGGCGGCGTCCAGCCAGAGCGAGGAGGGGCCGGGCAGAATGCGAATTCCGTGGTTCTCCCAGATCGGATCCCAGTTCCGTAGCCCTTCGACGTAGTGCCACATCCGGTCCGGGTTGATGATGTTGGCGCCGGCCTCCTCGGCGATTCCCAGCATCCGGCCGTCCACGTGGGCCGGCACTCCGGCCACCATCCGCTTCGGCGGGCTGCCGAGCCGCGCCGGCCACGCCCGGCGGATCAGGTCGTGGTTGCCGCCAATGCCGCCGCTGGTGACGATGACGGCCTGGGCCCGGGCCTGGAACTCGCCGATCACGGTGCGGCTGCTCGGCCGGCCCCGCTCGGCCGTGGTCGGCTCCAGCCGGCTGCCATGCACCCCGACCACCGCACCGGCTTCCACGAGTAGCCCGTCAACCTGGTGGCGGAACGCGAACCGGATCCGCCCGGTGTCGACGTGCGCCCGTACCCGTCGCTCGAACGGCTCCACCACGCCGGGACCGGTGCCCCAGGTGATGTGGAACCGCGGAACCGAGTTGCCGTGCCCACCGGGCCGGCCGTCGCCGCGTTCGGCCCAGCCGACCACCGGGAAGAAGCGATGCCCGTACTGCCGCAGCCAGGACCGTTTCTCTCCGGCGGCGAAATCCAGGTACGCCTCGGCCCAGGCGCGCGGCCACCGGTCCTCGTCGCGGTCGAACTGGGCGCTGCCGAACCAGTCCTGCCGGGCCAGCGCGAGGGAGTCCCGAACGCCCATCCGCCGCTGCTCGGGGCTGTCAACCAGGAACAGCCCGCCCAGGCTCCAGAACGCCTGTCCGCCCAGGTTCTGCTCCCCCTCCTGGTCAACGAGGAGCACGCTCCGGCCGAGGTCTGCCGCCTCGGCGGCGGCGACCAGCCCGGCCAGACCGGCTCCGACCACGACGACGTCAGCTTCCACGGATGCCTCCTTTGGTGGGGCGGACATTGACCCGCTTCCGGGCCGATCGCGGGAGCGGGACGGCGCCGGGGGGTTGCCCCACCGTGCCGCAGCCGACCGGGCGACGCCACCAGTTCCGCGCTGGGTGAGCATGAGTATTGTCAATGCGCGCGGTTCGTGGGCGGTCGGGCCGGCTGGCAGTGCGAGGGGCGGTGACCGCGATGGGCCTCGCGGAACGGCTGGTCGTGCATCGGATGCTCACCGAGCGTAGCTCGACCCTCGTGGACGAGCTGGTCGGCGCGGTTGTCGACCAGGTTCCGATCTACCGCGAACTCGGTGAAACCCAACTTCGGGAGGTCACCGCCATCGCCCGGTGGGCCGTCACCCGGCTCACCGAGATGTGGGTGGACGGCACCCGGCTGACCGCCCGGGACATCAGCCGCTTTCGGGGCATCGGCGCCACCCGCGCCACGGACGGTCGACCACTGCTGGCGGTGCTGCGTGCCTATCGGGTCGCGGCGGCCATCATCACAGACGCTGTCGCCGAGCATGCCCCGCCCGGGCTGACCGTCGCCGACCTTGCCGCATTGGTGCAGGCCCTGGTCGCCGCGCTCGATGAGCTGTCCGAGGCGTTGGCCAACGGCTACCAGCACAAGGCCGCCGAGTTGATCACCGACCGGCGCCGACTGATCGACGAGTTCCTGCACGATCTGCTCGCCGGTCGCCAGACCTCGCCCGGCGCCCTCGCCGACCGTACCGAGCAGCTCAACGTTCGCGTCCCCGCGAGCTTCGGTCTCCTCCTCGCCGTCGGCGGCCCGGCGAGTCCGGAGGCCCACCCCGCCCGCGTCGCCGTGCTCGTTGCGGCTCCAGCCGTCGGCGCGGACCACGGCCCGGTCGACCTGAGTACCGGTGCGCTGCTGAGCACGGTGCGGGCCGGCGCGGGTGTCCTGCTGCTCCCGGACGAGCACGATCGGTCCGCGGTGGCGGCGGCCGTGGCCGCGGACGGTTGGCGGGCCTGTCTGATCAGCGGCGCCTCCCCGGCGACCCTGCCGCAGGACTATCGGGCAGCGGTTGCCGCGCTCAAGCACGCACCCGTGGCGGCGTTCGCCCGCCGGACCGTCCTCGACCGCGGCGACGCGCTCACCGTCGCGGTACTGCACGGAGCGCCCCCCGTTGACCGTGCCGCACTGCACGCCGCGGTCCTCGGCCCGGTGCTCACCCCCGCCAACACCCACCTGCTCGAAGGCCTGCACGCGTACCTCACCCACGGGTCGGCGAGCGAGGCCGCGACCGCGGTTGGACTGCACCCGCAGACCATGCGCCATCGGCTTCGCCGGCTCACCGAGCTCACCGGCCGCAGCCTGACCCACTCCTGGGACCGGCTCGTGCTCGCGGTGACGCACGCCTCACTCCCGCCGCCCCCGGGGTGGTGAGCCGGCCGATGCCTTCCCGCGGGCTTGGTGCCCCCGTTGGCGTGCATCCTCAGCGCGTCATCAGGTGGCGTACAGACGGCACTCAGCCATGGGTGGTGCACTGGAGGCCGGCGGCGCTGGAGTTTCAAGGAGGAGCGGCATGGGCTGGTTCAGTCGGAAGCGGTCGCGTACCTGGGGATCAGACGGGGTGCCGACGAAGCTCGACCGGGAGGGCACCCGCGCGGACCTGGTGGCGCTGGAGCAGTTCGTCGCCAGCCGGACCGGGGTCGAGTTCTACCTGGAGCCGGAGACGACGGCGACGGACACGACGGTGGTGGCGATCGCACATGACGGCGAGTGGATCCGCCGCCGTACCGGGTCGCCGCGGGTTGCCGCATCACTCGCCCGCCGGCTGGCCCTGCCGCTCTACGAAGCGGCCAAGATGGGCTATCCGGAGCGGATGCGCGCCTGGAACCGGGCCCACCCGGAGCGGCGCCTGCGGTAGCCGCCGCGCCCTCCGGGGCCGTTGCACCGGGACCGGTTGACCGCTGGTCTCCCCTCGTTTCGTTGACCGGAACGTATTGGTGTGGCAGAGTTCGCGGCCGGACGGCAGTGAAGGAAGCCGGTGTGAATCCGGCGCGGTCCCGCCACTGTCACCGGGGAGTGATCTTCCTTGCGGAGCCACGACCGTGCGTCGCGCGGTTGGAAGGCCGGGGGTGAGCGTCGATCCGGGAGCCAGGATACTTCGGCCGTCGGTGCACCCCAGGGCGTGGATACCCGAGGAGGAACCGATGACGCGTAGCGTCCCAGCTATCGACAGCTGTCGCATTATCCTGGCGGGCGGCGGTATGCCCGCGACCGGTCCGTGGCCGGGCGCCGCCGCGACTGGCCCCGCCGCCGAGAATGTCCCCGCTGCCGTGCTTGGTGCCGCCGTTCTCGGCCCCGCTGCCCGCGGTTGATCGCTGCCTGACGCGGGCCCGGTCGGCCGCCCAGTCGGGTGGCCCGAGACGGCGCCCGTGAAGCCGAATCATCTCCCGTTTCGCTGATCGTCCGCCCCTCGACGCGGGCTTCACTCTCCGGAGCTTCCCGTGCGCATTCTGTTGCTATCTACCGCCGACACCGACCTGCTCGCCGCGCGAGCCAGCGGGGCCGACTACCGCCTGGCCAACCCGACCCGGGTGGCCGTTGACGGCGTACCGGAACTGCTCGACGGCGTGGAACTGGCCGTCGTCCGCCTGCTCGGTGGCCGGGCCGCGTGGCCGGACGGATTGGCGGCGGTCCTCGCCTCGGACGTGCCAACGGTGCTGCTGGGCGGGGAGAGCGTCCCCGACGCCGAGCTGACCGCCGCCTCCACCGTGCCCTCCGGTGTCGCCACCCAAGCCCTCTCCTACCTGGTCGAGGGGGGCCCGGAGAACCTGGCGCAGCTGGCCCGGTTCCTGTCCGACACGGTGCTGCTCACCGGCGAGGGGTTCGCGCCCCCCACACCGACCCCGGCGTACGGGATGCACGGTGACTGGTCGACCGACCCGGACCGGCCGACCGTCGGGATCGTCTTCTACCGGGCGCACGCGCTCGCCGGCAACACCGCCTTCGTGGACACGCTCGCCGGCGCCGTGGAGGCCGCGGGGGGCAACGCGGCACCGATCTTCTGCGGCTCGCTGCGTGGGCTGACCGCCGGCGCGGGCCCACTGGAGCTCTTCGCCCGCTGTGACGCCCTGCTGGTCACCGTGCTCGCCGCCGGGGGCACCGTGGCCACCGACGCAGCCGGTGGTGGGGACGAGGACGCCTGGGACGTGGGCGCGCTCGCCGCCCTCGACCTGCCGGTCATCCAGGCGCTCTGTCTCACCAGCACGCGGGAACAGTGGGCCGCCAGCGACGCCGGACTATCGCCTTTGGACGCGGCGATGCAGGTGGCGATCCCCGAGTTCGACGGGCGGATCGTCACCGTGCCGTTCTCGTTCAAACAGCTCGACGCCGACGGGCTGTCGGTCTACGCGCCGGACCCGGAGCGCGCCGCCCGGGTGGCCGGAATCGCCGTCCGGCACGCCCGGCTGCGGCACCTGCCGAACGCCGGCAAGCGGGTGGCGGTGGTGCTCAGCTCGTACCCGACGAAGCACTCCCGGGTCGGCAACGCCGTCGGCCTGGACACCCCGGCCAGCGCGGTGCGGCTGCTCGCCGCGCTCGCCGCCGCCGGCTACGACCTCGGCGCGACGCCCGTCCCGGACGACGGGGACGCCCTCATCCACGCCCTCATCGCCGCCGGCGGCCACGACGTCGAGTGGCTCACCCCCGAGCAGCTCGCCACCGCCAGCGCGCGGGTGCCGCGGGAGACGTACCGGCGGTGGTTCGACCAGGTGCCGGCGCCGCTGCGCGCCGCCATGGTCCGCCACTGGGGGGAGCCGCCGGGGGAGCTGTACACCGACGGCGGCGACCTCGTCCTGGCCGGTCTGCGGTTCGGCAACGTGGTCCTGCTGATCCAGCCGCCCCGCGGCTTCGGGGAGAACCCGATCGCCATCTACCACGACCCGGACCTGCCCCCCAGTCACCACTACCTGGCCGCGTACCGGTGGCTGGCCGCCCCCGCCACGACCGGGGGCTTCGGCGCGGACGCCGTGGTACACCTGGGCAAGCACGGCACCCTGGAGTGGCTGCCGGGCAAGGGCCTCGGGCTGGCCGCCGACTGCGCCCCGGACGCGGTCCTCGGTGACCTGCCGCTGGTGTACCCGTTCATCGTCAACGACCCGGGGGAGGGGACGCAGGCCAAGCGCCGCGCGCACGCGGTCGTCGTCGACCACCTGGTGCCGCCGATGGCCCGCGCCGAGACCTATGGGGACCTGGCGAAGCTGGAGCAACTACTCGACGAGTACGCCACCGTGCAGGCGCTCGACCCGGCGAAGGCGCCCGTCGTACGAGGACAGATCTGGGAGCTGGTGCGCACCGCGGAACTGCACCACGACCTGCACCAGTCGGAGATGCCGGCCGCCGATGACTTCGACGACTTCGTGTTGCACCTCGACGGTTACCTCTGCGAGGTCAAGGACGTGCAGATCCGCGACGGCCTGCACGTGCTGGCCGAAGCACCCGGCGGCGAAGCGCGGGTCAACCTGGTGCTCGCCGTGCTGCGTGCCCCACAGGTGTGGGGCGGGACCCGGGCCCTGCCCGGCCTGCGGCAGGCCCTCGCCGCCAGCTACGGCCTGGACGAGTCCGCGCTGCTCGCCGTGCCCGGAGCCCGGGTGCGGGTACCGGCCGCGCTGACCGACGCCGCCGGTGGGCCGGCCGGCACCGCCGCCGACGCCGTCGACCTGATCGAGGGTCTGGCCCGGCGCCTCGCCCTCGGGATGGAGACGCTCGGCTGGCCGGCCGACCGGGCGCAGGAGGTCGTCGTCGAGGTCACCGGCCGGGCGATTCCGGAGGCCGCCGCGGTGCTGCGCTTCGCCGCCACCGAGCTGGTGCCGCGGCTGGAGCGCACCACCGACGAGCTGGCGCACACCCTCGCCGCCCTCAACGGGCGGTTCGTGCCCCCCGGCCCGTCCGGATCACCCACCCGAGGTCTGGTCAACGTGCTGCCCACCGGTCGCAACTTCTACTCGGTCGACCCGAAGGCGATCCCCAGCCGCAACGCCTGGGACGTCGGCGTGGCCCTGGCCGACTCGCTGCTGAGCCGGCACCTCGCCGACACCGGGGTGTACCCGCGCTCGGTCGGGCTCACCGTGTGGGGCACCAGCGCCATGCGGACGCAGGGCGACGACATCGCCGAGGTGCTCGCGTTACTCGGCTGCCGACCCACCTGGGACGACCGGTCCCGGCGGGTGACCGGAGTCGAGGTGCTGCCCCTAGCCGAGTTGGGTCGCCCCCGCATCGATGTGACCGTCCGCATCTCCGGCTTCTTCCGGGACGCCTTTCCGCACGTGGTGGCGCTCATGGACGACGCGGTACGACAGGTGGCCGCGCTGGACGAGCCGGCCGCGGACAACCACCTCCGGGCGCACGTGGCCTCAGACCTCGCCGGGCACGGCGACGAGCGCCGGGCCACCGCGCGGATCTTCGGATCGAAGCCGGGCGCGTACGGGGCCGGGCTGCTTCCGCTGATCGACGCCCGGAACTGGCGCAGCGACGCCGACCTGGCCGAGGTGTACGCGGTGTGGGGCGGCTACGCGTACGGGCGGGGGCTGGACGGCCGACAGGCCCGTACCGACATGGAACGCGCCTTCGCGCGGATCGCCGTGGCGGTGAAGAACCAGGACACCCGGGAGCACGACATCGTCGACTCCGACGACTACTTCCAGTACCACGGCGGGATGGTGGCGATGGTCCGACACCTCACCGGCGCCGCCCCGGCCGCGTACGTCGGCGACTCGGCGATGCCGCACGACGTGCGGACCCGCACCCTCAGCGAGGAGACCCGCCGGGTGTTCCGGGCCCGGGTGGTCAACCCGAGGTGGGTCGCGGCGATGCGCCGGCACGGCTACAAGGGCGCATTCGAACTGGCGGCCACCGTCGACTACCTGTTCGGCTACGACGCCACCGCAGGTGTGGTCGACGACTGGATGTACGAGCGGCTCGCCGAGGCGTACCTGTTCGACGCCGAGACCCGGGAGTTCCTGGAGCGGTCCAACCCGTGGGCGTTGCGGGGCATGACCGAACGGCTGCTGGAGGCCGCCGACCGGGGGCTGTGGGAAAAGCCGGAGCCGAGCACCCTGGACCGGCTCCGGGAGACGTATCTGGCCAGCGAGGGCGATCTGGAGGACCGCGGATGAGCACGACGAGTGAACCCGGCCTGCGGGTTGCACGGCCGCCGCGACCGGAGGCGCCCGGGGCGAACTACCCGTTCTCGGCCGTACTCGGCATGGCCGATATGCGCCTGGCGCTGCTGCTGAACGCGGTCAACCCGGCGATCGGCGGGGTGCTGGTGCGGGGCGAGAAGGGCACCGCCAAGTCGACCGCGGTGCGCGCCCTCGCCGCCCTGCTGCCGCCGGTGGTGCGGGTCGCCGAGTGCCGGTTCGCCTGCGATCCGCAGACGCCTGATCCCGGCTGCCCGGACGGGCCGCACCCGGCGGTGCCGGCGACCGAACGTCGCCCGGCCGCGCTGGTCGAACTGCCGGTCGGCGCCGCCGAGGACCGGGTGGTCGGCTCGCTCGACCTGGAGCGGGTACTCGCCGACGGGGTCCGCGCCTACGAGCCCGGCCTGCTCGCCGCCGCCCACCGGGGGGTGCTCTATGTCGACGAGGTGAACCTGCTCCACGACCATCTGGTCGACCTGCTGTTGGACGCCGCCGCGATGGGGCGCTGCCACGTCGAGCGGGAGGGCGTGTCGGTCCGCCACGCGGCCCGGTTCCTGCTGGTCGGCACGATGAACCCGGAGGAGGGGGAGCTGCGTCCGCAATTCCTCGACCGGTTCGGGCTGACCGTCGAGGTGACGGCCAGCCGCGACCCGGCCGTACGGGTGGAGGTGGTGCGTCGCCGGCTCGACGCCGACACGGACCCTTCCGGCTTCGCCGCGCGCTGGGCGGGGGCGGACGCGGCGGTCGCCGGGCGGGTGGCCGAGGCCCGCGACCGGCTGGACCGGGTGGTGTTGACCGACGCGGCCCTGCGGCAGATCGCCGAGGTCTGCGCGGCGTTCGACGTGGACGGGATGCGGGCCGACATCGTCACCGCCCGGACCGCCGTGGCGCACGCCGCCTGGCAGCGCCGGGACCGGGTGAGCGCGGAGGATGTTCGGGTGGCCGCCCGACTCGCCCTGCCGCACCGTCGCCGCCGGGACCCGTTCGACCCGCCGGGACTGGACGAACAACGCCTGGACGAGGCGCTGAACCGGGCGCAGGAGGAACACCCCGACGACCCGGACGACGGCGCCGGTCCGGGCCGTGGTCCGGGGGATGACGCCGGCCCCGACGGCGGTCCGGGGGGCGGCACCACACCCGACGGCGGTCCGGGCGGGGGCACCGGTCCCGACGGCGGTCCGGGCGGGGGCACCGGTCCCGGTGGTGCGGGCGGCCCGGCCGGCGACACCGGGCCCGAGCCGGACACCGGCTCCACGGCGGACATCCACCCCGATGGCAGCACCGGCTCCGCGACTGATCCGTCCGGTCCGGACCGACCCGCGGTCCCCGAGGACGGTGCGTCCCGGTCCATGCATCCGAGCCGGGACGTGCACCCGGGTGGGGTCCCACACCCGGTGGCCGCGCCGCAGCTCGGGCTCCGGGCGCGGTTGTTCACCGTGCCGGGCATCGGCGAGGGGGTGCCGGGCCGGCGGTCGCGGGCGCGGACCGGGCGCGGTCGCACCACCGGTGCCCGGGTGCCGGCTGGCCGCCCCGGCGCGCTGCACCTGCCGGCGACGATCCGGACCGCCGCCGGGCACCAGGTCGCCCGGGGACGGGCCGGTGGACCGCTGCGGATACATCCGGCTGACGTACGGGAGGCCGTTCGGGAGGGGCGGGCGGGCAATCTGGTGCTCTTCGTGGTGGACGCCAGCGGTTCGATGGGTGCCCGGCAGCGGATGAGTGCCGTCAAGGGCGCGGTGCTCGCCCTGCTCACCGACGCCTACCAGCGCCGCGACAAGGTGGCGGTGGTCGCCTTCCGTGGTGCTGGCGCGCAGGTCCTGCTGCCCGCCACCGCCTCGGTGCTCGCCGCCTCCACCCGGCTGGCCGAGCTGCCCACCGGTGGGCGTACCCCGCTCGCGGAGGGCCTGCTCGCCGCCGCCGAGCTGCTGCGGGTGGAGCGCCTGCGGGACCCCCGCCGGCAACCGTTGACCCTGGTCCTGACCGATGGTCGGGCCACCGCGGGCGCGGACCCGTTGCCCCGCGCGGCGCGGGCGGCGGCGGTGCTGCGCGCGACCGGCGCCCCCTGTGTCGTCGTGGACTGCGAGTCCGGCCCCGTCCGACTCGCCCTGGCCCGCCGCCTGGCCACCCAGCTGGCCGCCGCCCACCACCCCCTGCCCACCGTGACGACCGCCCCGTTGGCGGCGTTGGCGACCGCCGGCCTCGCCGCGGAGCGGAGCGTGCGCTGATGCCGCAGGGTAAACCGACGCACGTGCCGGCCGACGGGCTCACGACCCGGCAGCGGCGGAACCGCCCGTTGCTGATCGTCCACACCGGCTCGATGAAGGGGAAGTCGACCGCCGCCTTCGGTCTCGCGTTGCGGGCCTGGACCGCCGGACTGCCGATCGGGGTGTTCCAGTTCGTCAAGAGCGCCAAGTGGCGGGTGGGCGAGGAGAGCGCGTTCCGCGCCCTCGGCGAGGTACACGAGCAGACCGGTCAGGGCGCCCCGGTGAGCTGGCACAAGATGGGTGAGGGCTGGTCCTGGATCCAGCGCGACGGTATGGCCGACCACGCCGCCGACGCCCGTGAGGGGTGGCGGCAGATCCAGCGCGACCTGACCGCCCAGCGGTACGGCCTCTACGTGCTCGACGAGTTCACCTACCCGATGAAGTGGGGCTGGGTGGACGTCGCCGAGGTGGTCGACACCCTCACCACCCGACCCGGCTTTCAGCACGTCGTCATCACCGGTCGGGACGCCGACCCGCGCCTGGTGGCCGCCGCCGACCTGGTTGCCGAGCTGACCAAGGTGAAGCATCCGATGGACGCCGGCCAGAAGGGCCAGAAGGGCATCGAATGGTGAGCGCCCCCTGGTCCCTGCCGCGGGTCGTGGTCGCCGCACCGGCCAGCGGCCACGGCAAGACCACGATCGCCACCGGGCTACTCGCCGCGCTGCGTCGTCGGGGTCACCCGGTCAGTCCACACAAGGTCGGCCCGGACTACATCGACCCCGGCTACCACGCCCTCGCCGCCGGCCGGCCCGGCCGCAACCTCGACCCGTGGCTGGTGGGGGAGGAGCGGGTCGCCGGTCTGCTGCGGCACGGCGCGGCCGTGCCCCACCCCGCCGACATCGCGGTGATCGAGGGGGTGATGGGGCTGCACGACGGTGCGGTCGGCCACCGCGGGTACGCCTCCACCGCCCACGTCGCCCGGCTCGTCGCCGCGCCCGTGCTGCTGGTGCTCGACACCACCGCCCAGGGGCGCAGCGCCGCCGCCCTGGCCCTCGGAATGGGCGCCTTCGACCCGGCGGTGCGAATCGGCGGGGTGGTGCTCAACCGGGTCGGCTCGCCCCGGCACGAGTCGCTGCTGCGCGAGGCCCTGGCCGAGGTCGGCGTACCGGTGCTGGGCGCGGTCACCCGGGCCGCCGAGGTCGCCGCCCCCGCCCGCCACCTCGGCCTGGTGCCGGTCGCGGAACGGGCCGCCGAGTCAATCGCCGTGGTTGCCGCGTTGGCCGACCTGGTGGCGGCCACCGTGGACCTCGACGCGGTGCTGGAGTTGGCCCGAAGTGCCCCGCCCCTGACCGCGTCGCCCTGGGACCCGGCCGTCGCCGTCGGCGGCCCGGCCGGGCCCGACCGGCCGGTGGTCGCCGTCGCCGGTGGCCCAGCCTTCACCTTCGGCTACGCCGAGACGACCGAGCTGCTCACGGCCGCCGGTGCCACCGTGGTGCCGTTCGATCCGCTGCGGGATGAGGCGCTGCCCGCCGGTACCCGGGCCGTGGTTGTCGGCGGGGGCTTTCCCGAGGTGTACGTGGAGGCGCTCGCCGCGAACACCGGGCTGCGCGCCGATCTGGCCGCCTTCGACGGGCCGGTGGTGGCCGAGTGCGCGGGTCTGCTCTACCTGGGACGCGAACTGGACGGGGTGCCGATGTGCGGCCGACTCGACCTGACGGCCCGAATGACCGGACGGCTCACCCTCGGCTACCGGATGGCCGTCGCCGCCGCCGACTCGGTGCCGCACGCCGCCGGGGACCTGGTCCGCGGGCACGAGTTCCACCGCACCGGCACCGATCCCGGTCACGGTGAGCAGCCGGCGTGGCGCTGGGACGGGGCCGCGCACGGCTTCGTCGCCGGCCGGATCCACGCCTCGTACCTGCACACCCACTGGGCCGGGCAGCCCCGAGCGGCCCAGCGGCTGGTAGCGGCGGCGACCCGATGACCGTGACGCTGACCGGGGTCGGGGTGGGCCCCGGCGACCCGGAGCTACTCACCGTGCGCGCGGTACGGGTGCTGCGCGAGGCTGACGTGGTCTTCGTACCCGTGCTGGACCGGCCGGCGGGCGCCGCGGCCCCCGGCCGGGCCGAGACCACGATCGCCCCGTACCTACCGCCGGAGCGGCTGCGCCGGCTGCCGTTCGCCCTGGACGACCGGGGCGGGGTGACCCGACGGCGGGAGAACGCGTGGAACGCCGCCGCGCAGGCGGTCGCCACCGCGGTGGACGACGGTGCCCGAGCGCTGGCCTTCGCCACCATCGGCGACCCCAACGTCTACTCCACGTTCGGCTATCTGGCGCAGACCCTCCGCGAACTGCGGCCGGCGGTCGCCGTGCACACCGTTCCCGGGATCACGGCCATGCAGGAACTCGCCGCCAGAAGCGGAGTTCCCCTCTGCGAGGGACGAGAGCCGCTGACCCTGCTGCCGGCCACCGCCGGGCTGGCGCTCTTCGCCGACGCGGTCGCCGGGCCGGGCACGGTCGTCGCCTACAAGGGGTGGCGGCGGCACCCGGAGTTGCTGGCCGAGCTCCGCCGGCAGGGTCGACTCACCGACGCGGTGCTCGGCAGCGGGCTGGGCCTGGCCGGCGACCGCGTCGGTCCGGCCGCCGAGGCCGGCGACGACCCGCCGTACCTGTCGACACTGCTGGTCCCGGCCCGCCGGGACCGCCGAGGGGGGAAACTGTGAGCGGCACCGTTTGGTTCGTGGGTGCGGGACCCGGCGCGGCGGATCTGCTGACCCTGCGCGCGGCCCGGGTGATCGCCGCCGCCGATGTGGTGGTCTGGGCGGCCAGTTTGGTCCACGCCGACGTGCTGGCCCACGCCAGACCGGACGCCGAGATCGTCGACTCGTCGCGGTTGCCGATGGAGGGGGTGCTGCCCCTGTACCGGCGGGCCGCCGCCGACGGGTTGACCGTGGCCCGGATCCACTCGGGCGACCCGGCGCTGTGGGGTGCGGTGCAGGAGCAGCTCGACCTGTGCCGGGCGCTCGGGCTGGCCGTGGAGATCGTGCCGGGGGTCTCCTCGTTTTCCGCGGTCGCCGCCCGGATCGGGCGGGAGCTGACCGTTCCCGAGGTCGCGCAGTCGGTGATCCTCACCCGCCTGGAGGGTGGGAAGACGCCGATGCCGCCGGGGGAGCGGGTACGCGAGTTCGCCCGGCACGGCACCACCATGGCGTTGTTCCTCTCCGCCGCCCGCTCCGGTCAGGTGCAGGCCGAGCTGCTCGCCGGGGGGTATTCGGCCGACACCCCGGCGGTCGTGGCGTATCAGGCGACCTGGCCGGACGAGCTGGTGGCGCACTGCACCGTCGGCACCCTAGCGGCGACGGTCAAGGAACACCGGCTCTGGAAGCACACCCTCATCCTGGTCGGGCCGGCGCTGGCGGCCGCCGGTACCCGTTCGCATCTCTACCATCCGGGGCACTTCCACGGTCACCGGCGGGCGGAGCCGGCCGCGCGGGCCGCCCTTCGCCGGGAGGTCACCGCTCGGGCGGACCGGCCGACCTGATGGCCTACGACCTGCCGCCCCTGCGCGAGCCGGACCTGCCGCGTACCGCGAAGGTCCGGCCCGTGGCGCTGCGCACCGGCTGGACCACCGGCGCCTGCGCGACAGCCGCGACGAAGGCCGCGCTGACCGCCCTGGTCACCGGGGTGTCACCGGAGGAGGTCGAGATCGGACTGCCGGCCGGGCGGCGGGTGTGCTTCCCGGTGGCCCGCTGCGACCGTACGGCTGGCGGCGCCGAGGCGGTGGTGGTCAAGGACGCCGGCGACGACCCGGACGTCACCCACGGCGCCGAGCTGACCGCCACGGTCGGCTGGCGACCGGTCCCCGGACTGACCCTGGCGGGTGGGCCCGGGGTGGGCACGGTGACCAAGCCGGGGCTGGGACTGCCGGTCGGCGGGCCGGCGATCAACGACACCCCGCGCCAGATGATCGGCGCGGCGGTCGCCGAGCTGGTCGACCTGGCCGTCCTCGGCGTCCGGGTGGTGATCAGCGTCCCGCGCGGCGAGATCATGGCCCGGAAGACCACGAACCGCCGGCTCGGCATCCTCGGCGGCATCTCGATCCTCGGTACGACCGGTGTGGTCAGGCCCTTCTCCACCGCGTCCTGGCGGGCCAGCGTCGTGCAGGCCGTACAGGTGGCGGCTGCGCAGGGGGAGCCGACGGTGGTGCTGTGCACGGGTGGGCGGACCGAGCGGGCCGCCCGAGAGCTGCTGCCGGAGCTGCCCGAGGTGTGCTTCGTGGAGGTGGGTGACTTCACCGGTGCGGCGGTCACCGCCGCCGTTACCCACGGACTGTCCGGGGTGGCCTTCGTCGGGATGGCCGGCAAGCTGGCCAAGCTCGCCGCCGGGGTGCTGATGACCCACTACACCCGTTCCCGGGTGGACCTGTCGCTCCTCGGCGCGGTGACCGTCGAGGCGGGCGGCACCGCCGAGCTGGCCGCCGCCGTCACCGCCGCCAACACCGGTCGGCACGCGTACGAGTTGTGGGAGGCCGCCGGCCTGCTCGGCCCCGCCGGTGACCTGCTCTGCCGTCGGGTCGGCGCGGTGCTGCGACGCTTCGCCGGGGACGCCCTCGCCGTCGACGTGGCGATGGTGGACTTCGCCGGGCGGCGATGCGTGGCCGCCGGTGGGCGGTGGGCCCGGTGACCGGTATGCCGGGTACGGGTCGGCGGGACACCGGTGTTGAGGGCCCCGGCGCCTCCGTCGTCGGTGGTGCCGGTGCCGGTGCGACGGTGGTGACGGTGGCCGGTGTGGACGCCGCTGGTAACCCGGCGCACCCGGCCCTCGCCGCCGAGCTGGCGCGGGCGGGGCTCGTGGTCGGTGCCGCCCGGCACCTGGCGGCCGCGCCGGTGCCGGCCGGCGCGGAGACGGTCGTGCTCGGTCCGCTGCCGCCGGCCCTGGAACGGCTCACCGCCGCGGTCGCCGCGGGCACCCCGGCCGTCGTCCTCGCCAGCGGTGATCCGGGCTGCTTCGGGATCGTGCGCCGGCTGCGGGCGGCCGGGCTGCCGGTGCGGGTGCTACCGGCGGTGTCCAGCGTCGCCGCCGCGTTCGCCCGGGCCGGGCTCTCCTGGGACGGCGCGGCGGTGGTCAGCGCCCATGGCCGGGACGCCCGAGCGGCGCTCAACGCCTGCCGGGCGCTGCCCCGGGTCGCGGTGCTCACCGCGCCGGGGGCGGGGGCCGCGGAACTCGGTGCCGGCCTGGTGGGCTGGTCCCGTCGACTGGTGGTGGCCGAGCACCTCGGCAGCGACGCCGAACGGGTCACCTGGACGACCCCGGCGGAGGCGGCGGCTGGTAGCTGGACCGATCCACATGTGCTGCTGAGCCTCGGCCCCGGTCCGGGCGGAGCGGTCCGGGCGGACAACCAACCGGCCGCTGCCCCGGCCGCCGGGTGGGCGCTGCCCGAGGGGGCGTACCGGCACCGCGCTTCGATGATCACCAAGGCGGAGGTGCGGGCGCTGGTCGTGGCCGGGCTGCGGCCCCGGCTCGGCCGGCTGGTGTGGGACGTGGGTGCCGGCAGCGGCTCGGTGGGCATCGAGTGTGCCCTGCTCGGCGCGGCGGTTGTCGCGGTGGAGCGGGACCCGGCCGCCGTGGACCTGGTGCACGACAACGCCGCTCGGCACGGCGTGGACGTACGGGTGGTCCTCGGCGCCGCCCCGGCCGCCCTGGCCGGGCTTCCCGACGCCGACGCGGCCTTCGTCGGCGGGGGCGGCACCGGGGTGCTCGCCGCGGTGGCGGCCCGCCGACCGGCGCGGGTCCTCGTCGCGCTCGCCGCGGTGGACCGGGTCGCCCCGGCCCGGGACGTGCTGCGCGCCGCCGGCTACACCGTCGACGGTGTCCAACTTTCCGCTGCTCGCCTCGCCGACCTGCCCGGCGGGTCGATCCGTCTCGCGGCCACCAATCCGGTGGTCGTCCTCACCGGGGAGTTCCTGTGAAGCACGTCGAATGCACCGAGGCGCGGTCGGGCCGGATCGGGCTGGTCGCGGTCACCGCGGCGGGGCGCCGGCACGCCCGGGTCCTCGCCGGTGCCTGGCCGCAGGCCCGGCTGCTGGAGGCGGAGAGCGCCGCCGCCGGACTTCGGGCGGCCTGGTCGGAGTGCGACCAGATCGTCGCATTCCTGGCCACCGGCGCGGTGGTCCGCCTGCTGGCGCCGTTGCTTGACGACAAGCGCCGCGATCCGGCGGTGGTGACGGTGGACGAGGCGGCCCGGCACGCGGTGGCCCTGCTCGGTGGGCACGCCGGCGGCGCCAACGCCCTCGCGGCCGAGGTCGGGGCGTTACTCGACGCGGCGCCGGTGGTCACCACCGCCACCGACGCGGTCGACCTACCTGGCCTGGACACCCTGGGCTGGCCGGTCGAGGGGGCGGTCGCCACGGTGAGCCGGGCGATCCTGGACGGCGAGCCGGTCACGGTGGTTGCCGACGCGTCCTGGCCCCTGCCGGCACTGCCAACCAACGTCCAGGTCGCCCCGGCCGGCCCCGCCGGTGCTCCCGCGGTGGGCTATCGGGTGCTGGTTACCGACCGGATCGTGCCCCTAGACGGGCGGACCGCCGTGCTCCGGCCCCCCTCCCTGGTCGCCGGGGTCGGGGCGAGCCGCGGCGTGCCCGCCGCCGAGGTACGTGCCCTGCTGGATCGGGTGCTCGCCACCGCGGGCCTCAGCGCGGCGAGCCTGCGCTGTCTGGCCAGCGTCGACATCAAGGCCGATGAGGACGGTATCCGTACCACCGCCGATGCGCTGCGGATACCCCTGACGACCTGGTCCGCCGCGGAGCTGGCGGCGGTTGCGGTGCCCAATCCCAGCGAGGTGGTTCGCGCCGCGGTCGGCACGCCAAGCGTCGCGGAGGCCGCGGCGTTGCTCGGCGGGGACGCCGAACTGCTGGTGCCCAAGACCGCGACCGTGATGGCGACCGTCGCGGTCGCCCGGCATGCGCCGCGCGGCCGGCTCGCCCTGGTCGGCCTCGGACCCGGTGCGGCCGAACTGCGTACCCCCCGGGCGGTGACGGAGCTACGGCGGTCTGCCGTCGTGGTCGGCTTGGACCAGTACCTGGACCAGATCCGCGACCTGTTGCGCCCGGGGACCCGGGTACTCGCCAGCGGGCTCGGCGCCGAGGAGGAGCGGGCCCGGTCCGCCGTCGCCGAGGCTACCGCCGGCCAGGCCGTCGCCCTGGTCGGATCCGGCGACGCCGGGGTGTACGCGATGGCGAGCCCTGCCCTGGAGTACGCCGACGAGCGGGTCGATGTGGTCGGCGTGCCCGGGGTGACCGCCGCCCTCGCGGCGGCGGCCCTGCTCGGGGCGCCGCTGGGGCACGACCACGCCTACCTGAGCCTCTCCGACCTGCACACCCCGTGGGAGGTCATCGCCCGTCGGGTGACCGCCGCGGCGCAGGGGGACTTCGTCGCGGTGCTCTACAACCCGCGTAGCCGGAACCGGGACTGGCAGTTGCCGGCGGCGCTGCGGCTCCTCGCGGAGCATCGACCGCCGGATACCCCCGTCGGGGTGGTCCGTAACGCCAGCCGAGCTGGGCAGCGGGTGCACCTGGCCACCCTGGCGACTCTCGCCCCGGCGATCGTCGACATGTACAGCGTCGTGGTCGTGGGCAGTAGCCAGACGCGCCGGGTCGCCGGCCGGATGGTCACCCCGCGGGGCTACCGGTGGCGGACGTGACCGGCCCCGCACCGGTATTCGTTGCCGCCTGCCAGGGCTGCGGGGCCTGCCTGCTGACCTGCCCCACGCACGCGATCCGGCCGGTGCCCGGCGGCCTTGTCATCCGGGCCGACCGTTGCACTGGCTGCCTGGAATGTCTGGAGATCTGCCCGGTCGGCGCCATCCGCACCGCCGGTCCGCGACACCTGGAGGAGCCGATGGTCAGCACCCCGGTCAACCCCGCACCCGCGCGGGAGGACGGATGAGCCGGCCGGTGCATCCGATCGAGGTCGAGTCGTACCGGATTCTGCGGGAGCGGGTTGACCTTCGGCACCTGCCGCCGCTGACCCGCGCGGTCACCGAGCGGGTGGTACATGCCAGCGCGGACCTGAGCTACGTGACGGATCTGGTCTGTGCCGAGACCGCGCTGGCCGGTGGGCTGGCCGCGCTCCGGTCCGGCGCGCCGATCGTGGCCGATGTGGCGATGGTTGCCGCCGGGATCACCGGCCGGGCGACGGTCTGCCCAGTCGCCGAGGCGGGCACCGCCGCGCTGGCCCGGCAGGCCGGGATCACCCGTTCGGCCGCCGCGGTGCGGATCGCCCTGGGCCGGGTGGGGCCCGGTGCGGTGTGGGTGGTCGGCTGCGCGCCCACCGCGCTGACCGAACTGCTCGCCCTGGACGCCCGGCCGGCCCTGGTGGTCGGCCTGCCGGTGGGCTTCGTCGGCGCCGCGGAGTCGAAGGCCGCGCTCCGAATCAGCGGTCTGCCGGGAATCTCGAACCGGGGCGAGAAGGGCGGGTCGGCGGTGGCCGCCGCCGCCCTCAACGCCCTGCTCTATGTGGAGGGGGAAGAGTGACCGCACTGGTCATCGTCGGGCACGGCACCCGTAGCGCTGAGGGGGTGGCGCAGTTCGCCGCGCTGATCGAACGGGTCCGGACCCGGGCCGGCGATACGGTCGGCGACGTCGAGGGGGGCTTCATCGAGTTGTCCCGTCCGCCCCTGACCGACGCCGTCGGCGCGCTCGCCGGCCGGGGGCACCGGGCACTGGTGGCGCTGCCGCTGGTGTTGACCGCGGCCGGGCATGGCAAGGGTGACATCCCGGCGGCACTGGCTCGGGAACAGCAGCGCCACCCCGGCCTGCGCTACGCCTACGGCCGACCGCTTGGCCCGCACCCGTTGCTGCACACCGCTCTCCAGGAGCGGATTGACGCCGCGCTGGCCGGCGCGGAGCGGGCCGACACCTGGGTGGCGTTGATCGGGCGTGGCTCCACCGACCCGGACGCGAACGCCGAGGTTGCCAAGGTGGCCCGGTTGTTGTGGGAGGGCCGGGGCTACGCGGGCGTTGAGCCGGGCTTCATCTCGCTCGCCGAGCCGTCCGTGCCGGCGGTCCTGGATCGGCTGCGCCGGCTGGGGGCGCGGCGGATCGTCGTCGCTCCGTACTTCCTGTTCGCCGGGGTGCTACCGGATCGCATTCGGGCCCAGTCCCGGGAGTACGCCGCCGCCCATCCCGAGCTGGACCTGCGGGTGGCGGACCTGATCGGTGACTGCGATGCCCTCGCCGACCTGGTGTTGGAACGCCACGCCGAGGCGGTGCGGGGCGACATCCGGATGAACTGCGACACCTGTGCATACCGGGTGTCGATGCCGGGCTTCGTCGACAAGGTGGGTCGGCCGCAGACCCCGCACGACCACCCGGACGACCCGGTGGGCGGACACAGTCACCAGCACCAGCACCAGCACCAGCACCCCGAGCCCGTGTTGCGGCCGGGTGCGGTGGCGATCGTTGGCGGCGGACCGGGCCCGGCAGACCTGATCACCGTCCGGGGTCGGGCGTTGCTGGCGGTCGCCGACGTGGTGGTGGTGGATCGGCTCGCCCCGCAGGAGCTGCTCGCCGGACTACGCCCGGGGGTGCAGGTGGTGGACGCGGCGAAGTCACCCCGGGGGCCGTCCGTCGGGCAGGACGCCATCAACACCGCACTGGTCCGGCACGCCCGTGCTGGGCGGCGGGTGGTCCGGCTCAAGGGCGGCGACCCGTACGTGTTCGGGCGCGGGCACGAGGAGGTGTTGGCCTGCGTGGCGGCCGGGGTGCCGGTGACCGTGGTGCCGGGGGTGACCAGCGCGGTGGCCGCGGCGGCCCTGGCCGGGGTGCCGGTCACCCATCGCGGGATGGCGCACGAGTTCACCGTCGTCTCCGGGCACCTGCCGCCGGGGCATCCGGACTCGCTGGTCGACTGGGCGGCGCTGGGCCGGGCCCAGGGCACCCTGGTGGTGCTGATGGGAGTCGAGACGATCGGCGCCGTCGCCGTGGAGCTGATCGCGCACGGGCGCGCCCCGGACACCCCCGCCCTCGCCGTGCAGGATGCCGGCCATCCCGGGCAGCGTTCGTTGCCGGCGCGCCTGGACGGGATCGCTGCGGTGGCGGCTCGGGCGGGCGTTTGCCCCCCGGCGGTCTTCGTGGTCGGCCCGGTCGCGGCGTTCGTCGCGGAGCCCGTCCTGGCCGCGTCGGGTCATTGACCTGACTCCCGGCTGACGTCCGCCGCGCAGGTGAGCCAACCCGGTGGTGGGGAAGCGCGGCGGTCTCGGCTCACGGCCAGGGCAGGGCGGTCGCCGCGAGGTGGCCGAGCGTCGCGGCGGCCACCGCGGCGGCGACACCGAGGAACGCGTTGGCCGCCGCCGGACGAAACCGACCGGCGGTGGCCAGGCGCAGGGTCTCGTAGCTGGCCGTCGAGTATGTGGTGAGGGCGCCGCAGAGCCCGGTGCCGAGCAGTACGCCGGCCGCCGGCGGGAGCGGGAGTCCCAGCAGGAACCCGAGCAGCAGCGAGCCGGCCACGTTGACGGTCAAGGTGCCCCAGGGGAAGCGGGCACCGAAGCGGTCCTGTACCGCTCGGTCGGCGAGGTAGCGCAGCGGCGCCCCGACGGCCGCGCCGAGCGCGACGAGCAGCGCGGTCATCCGCGCACCGCCCGCTGCCTCGCCCCGGTCCCGCCGACCGGCGGCGTGAGCCGGTCGGTGGCCGCGTACCCGACCCAGACGGCGAGCAGCGCACCGGCCAGGGTCGCCGCTAGGTAGGCCAGGGCGGTCGTCGCCGCACCGGCGGCGGCCAGCTGCCGCGCCTCCACGGCGTGGGTGGCGAAAGTGGTGTAGCCGCCGAGCACCCCGACCCCGAGAAACGGTCGGGCCAGCACCGGTGGGTTGGTTTGCTTGGCGAGCACCGCCATCAGCACGCCGATCAGCAGACACCCGCTCAGGTTGACCGCGAACGTCGGCCACGGGAAGCCCGCGGGATTGTGCGGCAGCACCGCCGAGAGGCCGGCGCGGGCCAGCGCGCCCAGCACACCGCCGGCGGAGACGGCGGCGAGCACCGCGGCCGGGTGGGCGGGCAACTCGGCTCGATCGGCGGGCACTGCCAGGTCCACATCGGGGTCGACGCGTCGCCGCTCCGGTCCGGACACCCGTTCCCCCATCCACCCCGCCGTTGACCGAGCCCACCCTAACGGCAGGGCGGCACGGCCACGCGGTAGCGGGTAGCGGGTGGTGCCGGAACCGTCGCGGTGGCGTACGGTGGCAAGATCGACGAACTGTCGGTCCGGCGCAGGGAGGAGAGCGGCGATGGCGGATCATCCGCCCCACCCGGATCATCCGCCTGACCCACAACGGCGCAACGCCGCGTACGACATGTTCGCTGCCGACCTCGCCTCGCGTGCGCTCGGTATCGAGCTGGTTGAGGCGGCGGCGGGGTCGGCGGTGGCCCGGATGCGGGTAACCGGGGCGATGGTCAACGGTCACGGCATCGCCCACGGCGGCTATCTGTTCCTGCTCGCCGACACCGCGTTCGCCTTGGCCGGTAACAGCCACGGACCGGTGACCGTAGCGGCCGGCGGTGACATCATCTTCGTCCGACCGGCGCGCGAGGGGGATCTGCTGCTTGCCCACGCCACCGAACGCCTCCGCTACGGCCGCAGCGGGATCTACGACGTCACCGTCACCCGAGCCGACGGTGTGGTGATCGCCGAGTTCCGGGGTCGTAGCCGAGTCCTGAACGGGGACTGAGCCGGTTCGGTACGAACTGCGGGGTTCCGCCCCCACCGGCGGGCGGCGGGAGCGGAACCCCCTCGGGCCGAGGTGTTCGGATGCTGCTATCCGGCGCAGTCGGGCACGTCTCCGGAGCAGTTGTTCGGCCGGTTCTTGGCCACCACGGTGCCGGTGGCGGTGTTGAGGTTCACCGTGCCGCCGCCTTCGTTGAAGATCCCGCCACCGTCCTCGGCGGAGATGTTTTTAATGACCTTGGTGGTGAACAGGCTGATGGTGCCGTCGCTGTCGTTGAAGATTCCGCCACCCTCCCCTTCCGCAAGGTTGCTGACGATTTCGTTCTTGCGCAGCACGGCCTGGCCGTCGTTGTAAATTCCGCCACCCTCCCCAAGGGAGATGTTGTTCTTGATCAGAGTTTTTTCAGCCACGAGCGTGGAGTCGGAGTTGGCAGTTATTCCTGCGCCCTGGAAGGAGGTGTTCTTCATGATCTTAACCTGCTGCAGGGTGGCTTGCGTCTCGCCGAGGAGGAGTCCGCCGCCGTCATCGGTACCGGAGTTGCCGACGACTTCCGAGTGGGTGAGCTGGAGGATTCCGGAGTCGATGTTCAGTCCGCCGGCCTCTTCCGCCATGTTGTTGTTCACCACGCTCTTGTGCACCAGCGCGGTGCCATCCTCGCCTACGTCAACGCCGCCACCGATATCCCCGGCGGCGTTGAGGGTGATCTCTGTTTCGGTCACACTGAGGTGGCCGTTGCTCTGGATGCCGCCACCGGCCTGTGCTCGATTGAGGGTGAATATGGAGCTCTTGGCCCTGGTGGTGCCGTTGTTGGCGATGCCGCCGCCGTTGTCCTCGGCGAAGTTGCGGGTGATGGTGCTGTGTTTGACGGTCAACTCTCCGCCTTGGTTGACGAGGACGCCCCCGCCGTCGTTCTCGGCCGCACCGCCAGTGATCTTCAATTTGTTGAGGGTGAGGTTGCCGCCGGTGTCGACGCTGAGGACTCTGAATTGATCGGCGGCGGTGGAGCGTTCGATGGTGGTGCGCTTGCTGCCATTGAGGGTGATCGGGGTGGTGATTGCGGGAAGCCCGCTGCCTTCGATGTTGGTGGTGAGCAGGTAGGTGCAGTCCTTGGCGAGGTCGAGGATGCCGCCGCCGCGGGCGTTGGCGAGGGCGATCGCGGCGATGAGTTTGTCCGTGTTGCAGGGGACGGGGGTGCCCTTGGCTTTGTCCTCCTTGCCTGTCTTGCTGTCGCCCTTACCCGCCTCGCGGTGCCCGTCGGCGGAGGGTCGGTCGTCGGTGGCGAGAGTGCGCCCGATGGCGGCGGCGGCCGGGGCAGCGGCGGCGGCGGTCAAGGCCAGTCCCGCCACCCCGGCCAGCCCGAGGGTCCACCATCGTCCCCTCGTTCGGCCTCCACCTGACTGGTTCGGTTCGTGGTCGTGGTCGTGGTGCGGATGGTTCATCGCGGTCTCGGTGTCCTTCCCGTCGCGGACGAGCAGCCAGTCACCCGGGGCGCCGGGTGCTGTTCCTCGACTACCAGGTAGGCGGTAGCAACCGTCCTCGAGTTAAACCGACATAACCCCCACGTAGGCATGAATACGAGCAGCTCTCCCTAAATGTGGTGGCAGGGCCACCCTGGTGAGCCGTTGGGGCGGTGAGGTGTGAACGCCCGGCGATGTCGACCGTCGGCACTGTGTCTCCGAATATGAGGTAAAGAGGTGATTTATTCACGTTGGCGCGCCTGCTCTCTCATTCGATCCGTACCGTGACGTTCGGTGACGACCACGTGGTCGGTGCCCTACCGTCCGGAATCGTCCGGTCGGCTCAGGTGTGAGGGGAAGGCAGGAGAGCACGATGTCCACGTATCACGACAGCCAGCGACCGCCGCGGGGCCGGCGCCGGCCCCGACGGCTGCTCGCCGGCGGGTTGGTGGCCAGCGGCCTGGTCGTCGGAGCGGCGGGGCTGGCCGGCACGGCCGCGGCTCACGAGCGACCGAACGGCAGCGAGAACGCCTCCGTGACCCAAGGCGACTCCGTCGGCGAGGTCGGCGGAGAGTCCCTCGGGGCGCCGGTGCCCTGTGACAGCGCCCAACTGGTCGCCGCGTTGGTCCGGGTCAACGCCGAGGGCGGTGGGGTGCTGCGGCTCGCGCCAAGATGCACCTACACGCTCACCGACGCCTTCCATCAGCCCGACCTGTACGACGGCGGGATCCGGGACGCGCGGGAGGCGGCGGACGCGGCCGAGAACCCCGGTGCGGCCGAGAAGCCCCCGCGTAACCCGGCCGACGACAAGGCGGGACTTCCGGTCATCTACCACCCGGTCACCATCGAAGGCGAGCAGGCCACGATCGAGCGTGCGCAGGATGCCGAAGTGTTCCGCTTCTTTACTGTCCGTGACGCCGGTGAGCTAACTCTGCGTAATGTTCGGCTCGTCGGCGGTCACTCCGATGCCGAGGGAGGTGCCGTCCACGTCGTGCATGGCGCATCGGCGTTGATCGAGCAGGTGACGGCGATGAACAACACCTCGTCCTCGGCGGAGGGCGGCGGGGGAGCCCTGTTCAACGACGGCAACATGGTCGTCCGGGACAGCACGCTCATCAACAACCACGCCCTTGGCTCGGCGGGCAAGGGCGGGGGCCTGCTCAACAACGGGGTGCTGGCCCTGCACTCTTCGACCTTCACGGGGAACAGCGCCACCGCCTATGGTGGCGGGTTGGGCAACTACCAGGCCGCGGCGGAGGTGCACACGAGCACCTTCGAGCAGAACTCGGCGGCGCAGGGTGGGGGTCTGGCCAGCTTCTCGGCCCGGACCCGCGTCTCCGACTCGACCGTCGTCGGCAACCAGGCGGGAACCGGGGGCGGGATCGCGAACTCGGACGCACTGATCTTCCTGCGCGGAATGGAGATCCGGGACAACCTCGCCACCGGCAACGGCGGCGGCCTCTCCACCTCCCAGGGCCTCGTGCCGCTGGACGACAGCGTGGTGGCGGGCAACACGGCACACGGCTCGGGCGGCGGCGTTCACGCGGCCAAGTCGAACCTGTTGGTCCGGAGCAGCACGGTCCGGGACAACCGTGCCGTCGAAGCGAAGTCCACCGGCGGTGGGATCGCGGTCAGCATGGGCCGGGTCGCGCTCTACCGCAGTCAGGTAACCGGGAATCAGTCAACCCTGCCGGCCGGCGGCCTGCTGGTGGACAAGGCGCAGGCGACGCTGGACTCGCAGACTGTGGTCGGGGAGAACCAGCAGACCAACTGTCTGGGTAGCACCGGCCCGGTGCTGAACTGCTTCCGGTAACACCACTCGCGATCAGGTGGGTATCCGACCGCACCGGGGACGGCTCTGCCGTCCCCGGTGCGGTCGGATACCCGTCGGCCGGCGTCGCCCGGGCCCGCGATGTCAGGCGCCCGAGCCGCTCTCGGCCGGCAGCACACCCGCTGGCTCGGGCGCCTTGGCCAGCGCCTTCGCCTGCTGTGGCCAGGTCGGCAGGCTCGCCGCGCCACGCAGGCCGGCGGAGCGAATCACCTCCCGCAGCGCCGGCTCGTCCAACTCGGCGAGTTGCCGGTAGGTGCGGATACCGGCGGTGTGGAGCGCCGCGGCCATTTTCGGCCCGACCCCCTGGATTCGACGGAAGTCGTCCTCGGCGTCCGGCTCCGGTTCGGACTCAGCGACCACCGGGGCCTGGTCCGCCGGCTCGGCATCGGCTGGTTCCTCGGCCGGGCTGCTGTCGGCCGCCGGGGCGTGCTCCCGGGCCGCCGGTGCCAGGTCGACCGGCTCCGACGCTGGCGCTGACGCCGGCTCTGGCGCTGACGCCGGCTCCGACGCTGACGCCGGCTCTGGCGCTGACGCCGGCTCCGACGCTGACGCCGGCTGTGGCGCCGCCGAGGTCGGAGCCGGTTCGGTCGCGCTGCGCGTGTCGGTGTCGGTGTCGGCGGGGGCGGGCGCTCCTCCGGCGGTCCTCGTCGCGGGTGCCGGCGTACCATCCCCGGTGGTACCACCATCCCGCACGGCTTTACGCCGGCTGCGGACCACCCAGCCGGCGGCGGCGCCCACTAGCAGGGCCACGACAATCAACGGCCAGTCCGACCACGCCACGGCAGACCTCCCCTTTTCGATTAGCGAGTTAGTCGAGAAAGCTCGCCGCAGCTTGCCACATTCCCGGTGCGGTACGACAGCATGGCCTGCTAACACTGCTCGTAGCCGGACCGGATCACACCCATGGTGTTCATGGCGCGACTCAACGTCGCCGAAAAGGTTAGCGGGGTGTGGCCGGACCCCGGGCTGGGTCCGGCCATTGTGGTCAGTCCTCCTCCTCGCCCCGGTAGCTGTAGAAGTCATCGACAAACCGACGGGCCAGGCTCGGCACCCGGCTGGTGATGCCGAAGTAACCACGGGCCCCGAGCAGGGCGAGCCGCCCGACGACCGGTTTGTACATGGGGTCGTCGCCGCTGGTGCCGCTGCGGTTCAACGAGTCCGCCACCCGCGCGAAGCCGTACGGCAGCATGGCCGCCTCGTAGTCGGCTACCGCCTGCAACAGCGTCTTCTCCCCGGCGGCGGTGTGGCACAACTGCCGGGTCAGTAGGGCGGCATCCCGCAGGGCGGTGTTCGCGCCCACCCCGCGCCCCGGCGTCATCGTGTGGATGGCATCGCCGAGCAGGGTGACAGTGCTGCTCTTCCAGGGCGGAACCGGCTCGCTGGTGGAGACCTTGACCGGCAGGGCACTGGCCGGGTCGGCTAGGTTCAGCAGCTGGCGCAGGTGCGGGTGCCAGTTGCGGGTCAGGCCGAGCGCGGTCCGAATCAGCTCCTCGCCGCGTTGGCGCATGATGTCCGGCGGGAACCGCCGGGCGGTACTCCAGACCACCAGGTTCACGTTGTCGCGGGTGCTGTCGTGCGCCCGGCCGGGCCAGCGGTTCAACAGCGCCACATCGGCCGGATCGAGGCCGTCCTTGAGGGCGCCCGAGCGGTCCCACGGAAACTCCATGACGTGTAGGACACCCATCACCCCACCGTTGCCGAAGATGAGCGAGATGCCCTTCTCGATCCGCTCCGGCAGCAGCGCCCGTACCTCCTCGGTGAACGGGACCCGGGTGGCGATGTTGATGGTGCCCGCGTTTCGGGTGACGGCGTGCGGCAGGTACTGGCGCCGGACCGCCGAGTGGGTGCCGTCGGCGCCCACCAGCAGGTCGCCGGTGGCGCTGTCCCCGTCCGCGAAGTACGCGGTGACGCTGCCGTCATCGCGTTGCTCGAAGTGGGTGAGGGCCTTGTCGAAGTGGACCACGTCCTCCAAACCGGTGAGCAGGACCTGGCGCAGGGTCATCCGGGCGACGGATCGTTCGGTGTTCACCACGTCGGTCTCCGGTCGTAGCGGAAAGGACGCGGTCTGCCGGAGCCGTTGGGTGATGACGTTGAAGTAGCGGGGCGACTTGGCGCAGGTGGCCAGGTAGGTGTGGAAAAGTTCGGACGGCAGGCACTCGCGCAACGCCCGGCTGCCAGTTGGTCCGATGCCGACCCGGTAGCCGAGTAGGCCATCGCCTCGGGTGCGGTACCGCTCATAGACGGTCACGGCGATTCCGGCCTGGCGCAGTCCCTGTGCCAGGCAGAGCCCACCGGTCCCCGCCCCGATGATCAGAACGTGCGGTTGGTTGCGGGACACGTGCGCGTCAGCCCGCCACGTGGGGCGCGGCGGCAGCCGCGGAGTCCCAACGGTAGAAGCAGCCGGCGATGGCGTCGCGCGGCGAGCGCCAGGTCGGCAGGTACGGGGAGGTGTGCGCGGAGAGTCGTTCGTTGACCTGCCGGTAGAGCGGATGGTTCCGGGCGCCGGCCAGGGTGTCCGGGTCTACGTCGGCGGTCTCCATCAGGTGGATGCACAGGTCATGTAGGCAGTACAGGGAGCGATGCCGGACGCCGGTGAGGCTGGGTAACTCGGTGGCGTCAGATTCGGCGAAGATCTGGGCCACCCGTCCCTCCGCGCCGGGGACGATCCTGCTGACGATCAGTAGTCGGCTCATTTTGGGATTCCTTCCGCCGTGGTGCCCCGTGCGGCCGGTCCGGGGCGCGTGCCGTTCACCACGCTGCCGAGCCCCCTGTCACCTGCCCGTCACATCCAGGTCGGTTCTGGTGACGCGGGGGGTCGGCGGCTGCCGGCGTCCGTGGGGGTCACGGCTGGCCTGCCGGATCGGCCGGAGCGTCTCGTCGAGTAGGGCGGTCATCGCGGCGGACGGCTCCAGCCGTAGCTCCCGACGCAGCAGGTCGCGGTAGACGTAGAACGCGTGCACCGCCTCGAAGGCGTTGCCCTCGGCGAGGTGGATGCGGACCACCAGGCGGTGGGGTGTCTCGCGGAGCGGCTCGGCGGCCAGCGCTTCCAACGCCGCTTCGAGCGCCTCACCGTGCCGGCCCGCTGTCAGGTAGTGGTCGGCCAACTCCTCGAGCATGTGGAGCCGCAGCTGGCGTAGCCGCTCCCGTTCGGCCAACACCCAGTCGTCGTACCAGCCGGGCAGCAGGTCGTGGCGGCCCTTGGCGAGTACGGCCGCGGCGGTGTTCGGGTCGTCCCCGTCGCGGACCCGGGCGGCCATGCCGACCAGGGTGTCCACGTCAACCTGGACGGCGGGCCCGAGCCGGAGGGTGTCCCCACTGGTGCGCAGCGGGCAGTAGGGGTCCTGCCGTAACCGCCACAGGGCGGTGCGGAGTGAGGAGAGGGCGCGCTCCTCCGGGGTGTCTGGCCAGAGCAGCCCGGCGAGGTGGCTGCGGGTGGTGCCGGGGCGCAGGCCGACCAGCGCGAGTACGCGTTGGAGCCCGCGCGGTACGACCACCGGGGCGTCGCTGTGCAACAGCCGGAACCCGCCCAGCAGGTGCAGCCGGATCGGAGTACCCGGACGGTCCCCGGCGGTCGGCATGGACGGACCAGCGGCCATGGCGGACCCCCTGCGGAATGTTCCTCGGTTGTGTCGCCCGGCGCGGCTGCCCGTGACCCCACGGGTCGGGGTAGCTGGTCCCGCGGCACGGCGTCGGGTCGCGGCCACCGGGTTAACCGTGACGGAGATTATCAATCTAGTCACGCACCGTCAACATCCCGATCGGTGTGTAACAGCTATGAAACCCGCTCTGAACTGGGGATAGGTCACTATGTGCAGGTTGCATGTCACAGCTCCTACACAGTCAGCGTCAACGCAACGTCACCAAACTCTGGGCCGGGGACGGCTCCGGTGACGCGCCGGTGACGGTGGCGCGGCCATGGTGCGCATAGTCATCCGGCTTTTCGGCGTACGGCGCCGTCGGCGTCCGCAGCCGTTAGGGGAGGTTCATCGATGGAGCGTTCGTTGATCGTCGCGAAGGTCGACCCGAGCGCGGAGGAGCGGATCGCCGAGATCTTCGCCGAGTCCGACGCGACCGAGTTGCCTCGCCTGGCCGGGGTCCAGCACCGGTCGCTGTACCGGCTGCAAAACCTGTATCTACACCTCCTGGAAACGGAGTTGCCGGGGGAGACGGCGGTCGCCGAGGCCCGCCATCACCCGGAGTTCGTCCGGGTCAGTGAGCGGCTGCGTCCGTACGTCTCGCCGTACCTGCCGACCTGGCGGGAGCCGCGAGACGCGATGGCCCGGTGCGTGTACCGGTTCGACGCTCCCGGAGAGCGGCCATGAACCCGACCACGCCCCCGGGCGGGCAGCTCTGGTCCCGCTGCGGCGGCTGCGCCAGCCTGCTGTATCGCAAGCGGCTGCGGCGGAACCTGGACGTGTGCCCGGAGTGCGGCGCCCACTCCCGGCTCGACGCGCCGGCCCGCCTGGCGCAGCTGGTGGACCCCGGGTCGTTTACCGCGCTCGCCGACCAGGCGCCGGAGGTGGATCCGATCGGCTTCGTCGACGTGCTCCCCTACCCCCATCGGCTTACCGCCGCGCGTAGTGGCACCGGGCTGGCCGAGGCGGTTGTCTGCGGCACCGCCACGGTGGCCGGGAGCCGTTGCGTGATCGCCGTGATGGACTTCCGCTTCCTTGGTGGCAGCCTCGGGTGCGCGGTCGGTGAGCTGATCACCCGGGCCGCCGAACGCGCCCTCGCCGACCGGGTTCCGCTGGTGGTGGTAACCGCCTCCGGCGGAGCGCGGATGCAGGAAGGGGTGCTGTCGCTGATGCAGATGGCGACGGTCAGCCAGGCCGTCGCCGCGTTGCGCGAGTCCGGAGTGCCAAGCGTCAGCGTGCTCACCGACCCCACGTACGGCGGGGTGGCCGCCTCGTTCGCCACCAACACCGACGTGGTGGTCGCCGAGAGCGGTGCCCGGATGGGCTTCGCCGGTCCTCGGGTGATCCGCCAGGTGACCGGCCGGGAGCTGCCCGACGGGTTCCAGACCGCCGAGTTTCTGCTGCGGCACGGCCAGGTTGATCGGGTGGTGCCCCGGCACGCCCTGCGCGGTTGTCTCGCCACGCTGCTCGCTGCCGCATCCGGCGGGCGTCAACCGGTGGGTGCCGGGCCCGAACCGGAGGGTCCACCCGTGAGCAGCCCGCCGGCGCCGGGCGCGGACGAGCGGGACGCCTGGGAGACGGTCCGGCTGGCCCGGCACCCGGGGCGCCCGACCACCCTGGACTATCTGGAGACGGCCTTCGACAGCTTCGTCGAGCTGCACGGTGACCGGCTGGGCGCGGACTGTCCGGCGGTCGTCGGCGGGCTGGCCGAGCTGGCTGGCCGGCCGGTCTTGGTGGTCGGCCACCAGAAGGGCCACACGACCGCCGATCTGATGTCCCGCAACTTCGGAATGGCGAGCCCGGCCGGGCACCGGAAGGCGCTCCGGCTGGTCCGGCTGGCCGTGCGGTGGGGGCTGCCCGTCGTCACCCTCGTGGACACCCCGGGCGCTGACCCGGGAGTGGGCGCGGAGGAGCAGGGCCAGGCTGCGGCGATCGCGGAGAACATCCTGACCCTGACGATGCTGCCGACCCCGGTCGTCGCGGTGATCACCGGCGAGGGCGGCAGCGGTGGTGCGCTGGCACTCGCGGTCGCCGACCGGGTGCTGATGCTGGAACACGCCGTCTACTCGGTGATCAGCCCCGAGGGGTGCGCCGCGATTCTCTGGCCGGACCGGTCTGCGGCCCCGCAGGCGGCCCGCGCACTACGGCTGACCAGCGCCGACCTCTGTCGGCTCGGGGTGGTGGACGCGGTGGTGCCGGAACCGGCGCCGGCCGCGCACCACGACCCACCGGCGGCCATGCGGGCGGTGCGGGAGGCGGTGCTGGCGCATCTGGTGCCGTTGCTCGACGTGCCCACCGCGACCCTGGTTCGCCGCCGAAGGCGGCGGTTCCGTCGGTTCGGTGCCGCCGGCCTCGGAGCCAAGGCGGGTGCCCGATGAGCGCCGAACTGGCACCGACCGGCGTCACGATCCTCAATGGTGACGCGACGGTGGACCTGGAACCACGGTCCGGCGGGGCCCTCGACGTCACGGCGGGGGCGGTAGCCAACGTTCCCGCGGACGTCGCCCTGACCGACCTGCGCCGTCAGGCCCGGGAACTTCTCGCCGAGCTGGCCGGGCCGATCCGGCGGATCCGGCTGGGCAGCGGCGACGCGGTCCTGGAGGTGGAGTGGCACGCGGTAGGTGACACCGGACAACCGCCCCCGCAACCGGTCGTCCCCCCGCAACCGCTTCTCGCCGCGCAACCGGTCGTCCCCCCGCAACCAGCAGCCGGGCCCGCCGCTCGGCACGCGGTGCGATCACCGATCGTCGGCACCTTCTACCGGGCGCCGGAGCCCGGTGCGGCGCCGTTCGTCGCCGTCGGCGACCGGGTCCACCCCGGCCAGGTCGTCGGCATCGTCGAGGCAATGAAGTTGATGAATGAGGTGACCGCCGACCGGGCCGGGCGAATCGCCGAGATCGTCGCCGACGACGGTCAGCCGGTGGAGTACGACCAGCCGCTGCTCGCGGTGGATCCGATCTGAGGCGGGTGAGCTGATGTTCGGCAAGGTACTCATCGCCAATCGGGGCGAGATCGCGCTGCGCGTGCTGCGTGCCTGTCGGGAGTTGGGCATCCGGACCGCGGTGGTCTACTCCACGGCGGACGCCGACTCGACCGCGGTGCGGCTCGCCGACGAAGCGGTCCTGATCGGACCGGCGGCGAGTCGCCGCAGTTACCTGAACCCCGCGGCCATCGTCGAGGCCGCCCGCCTGGTCGGGGCGCAGGCGGTGCACCCCGGCTACGGCTTTCTCTCCGAGGACGCCGACTTCGCCGAGATCTGCGCCGACAACGGTCTCGCCTTCGTGGGTCCGCCGCCGCAGGTGATGGCCGCGCTGGCCGACAAGTCGTCCGCTCGGGCGCTGATGAGCCGGGCCGGCCTGCCGCTGCCACCGGGCAGCATCGCACCGGTGCCGACCGCCGCCGACGCCGCCCGAGTCGCCGCCGAGGTGGGCTACCCGGTGATCGTGAAAGCCGCCGCCGGGGGTGGTGGCCGGGGGATGACCGTGGTCTCCACGCCGGCCGAGCTGCCGCGGGCGTACGCCCGAACCCGGGCCGCCGCCCAGGTGGCCTTCGGCGACGACCGGGTGTACGTCGAGCGGTACCTCGGCAATGCCCGGCACGTGGAGGTGCAGGTGCTCTGCGACAGCCACGGCAACGGAGTGCACCTGGGGACCCGGGACTGCTCGGTGCAGCGCCGACACCAGAAGCTCGTCGAGGAGGCGCCCGCCCCGGCCCTGTCCACGACCGCCCTGGACGCGATCGCCGACAGCGCGCTACGCGGCGCGTTGGAGGTCGGCTTCACCGGTGCCGGGACGGTGGAGTTCCTGGTTGACCCGGCGGAACAGTTCCACTTCCTGGAGATCAATTGTCGGATCCAGGTGGAGCACCCGGTCACCGAGATGGTCACCGGAATCGACCTGGTGCACGAGCAGCTGCACCTGGCCGCCGGCGGAACGCTGCGGTGGCGGCAGGAGGAGATCGTGACGCACGGGGTGGCGGTCGAGTGCCGGGTCAACGTCGAGGATCCCGATCGGGACTTCGTACCGACCCCCGGCCGGCTGGAGCGGTTCGTCCCCCCGGGGGGCCCCTTCACCCGGGTCGACACCCACGGGTATCCCGGCTACGTCGTCGGCCCCCACTACGACTCGCTCCTGGCCAAGGTGGCGGTCTGGGCCCCGGACCGGGAGTTGGCCCTGAACCGGCTGGAACGTGCGCTCGGCGAGTTCGACGTCGCCGGCCCCGGGGTCCACACCACCATTCCGTTCGTCCGGCGGGTGCTCGACGACGCCGGCTTCCGTAAGGGCCGCCACTGCACCGGTCTGGTCGAGACGCTACTCGCTGACCTGTCCACCCAATCGAGGAGGAACGCATGACCGTAACCGACGGCCGCCCACTGGCCGCCGACATCACCGACATCCTGGTAGCCCACTGCGGGCTTAACCCCGACGACGCCGCCCGCACCCCGGCCGCCTCGCTGGAGGAGCTGGGCATGGACTCGCTCGCCCTGCTCGAGCTCTCCGCCGTGGTCGCCGACCGCTGGCAGGTGCGAATCCCCGAGGAGACCGGGCAGCTCAGCATCGCGGGCGTCGCGGATCTGGTCGCGCGCCGCGTCGAGCCGGCCGGGCACACCGAGAACGAGATCCTGATCGTCGCCCCCCTACCGCTGGTCTGGAAGGTCACCAACGACGTCGCCGGCTGGCCCGACCTGTTCACCGAGTACGCGGTGGCCGAGATCCTGCAGCAGGAGGGGAACACCGTCCGGTTCCGGCTCACCATGCACCCCGACGAGAACGGGATCGCCTGGAGTTGGGTCAGCGAGCGCTCGGCCGACCCGGAGGGGCGGGAGGTCCACGCACAGCGGGTGGAGCCGGGGCCGTTCGAGTACATGCGGATCCACTGGCGCTACGTCGAGGAGCCCGGTGGCACCCGGATGATCTGGACGCAGGACTTCGCCATGAAGCCCACCGCCCCGTTGAACAACGCCGAGATGACCGACCGGATCAACGCCAACAGCGCGGTGCAGCTCGCGGTGATCAAGGAGAAGGTCGAGCGGCGGGCCGCGCAGGAGACGGGAGCCGGGGATGAGTGAGCGGGAGCCCGGGGTGGTGGCCGCGGCGGACGTAGCCGCCGACACCCGCCGCGGCGGCGAGCTGCGGGTGCTGCTCGGTCCGCGTACCGTCGGCAGCACCTCGGGGTTTATGGGCGTGGCGACGCTGCGGCCGGGGGAGCGGATCGCCGAGCACTACCACCCCTACAGCGAGGAGTTCCTCTACGTCGCCCGGGGTGCGATCACCGTGGACCTAGACGACGCGCCGGTCTCGCTGGCGACCGGCGAGGCGCTCTTCGTCCCGATCAATGTCCGGCATCGACTGCGCAACACCGGCACCGTGGACGCCGAGGTCGTGTTCCACCTCGGTCCGCTCGCCCCGCGCCCCGAACTGGGCCACGTCGACACCGAACTCGTCGCGCAACGAGGTGGGTCATGAGCGCGAGGAGTGAGCCGGGTTTGCGAGCCCCGCAGTCGCGAATGGCGGGCATCATGAGCGCGAGGAGTGAGCCGGGTTTGCGAGCCCCGCAGTCGCGACTTGAGGACATCATGAGCGTGAAGATCGGAGTGGCACCGTGACCGGGCGCCGCTCGGTGGTGACCGGCGTCGGGGTGGTCGCGCCGGGTGGCGCCACTCGGGACCGGTTCTGGAAGACGATCACCGAGGGGCGTACGGCGACCCGGCGGATCTCCTTCTTCGACCCGTCGCCGTTCCGGTCGCGAATCGCCGCCGAGTGTGACTTCGAGCCGGTGGCCGCCGGCCTCAGCATTCCCGAACAGCGGCGTGCTGACCGGTACGTGCAGTTCGCGCTCGCCTGCGCGGCCGAGGCCGTCGTTGACGCCGGCCTGGAGTTCACCGACGCGCTCCGGGAACACACCGGTGTGGTCCTGGGCACCGCCGTCGGCGGGACGATGGCGCTGGAACAGGAGTACGTCACGGTCAGCGACGGTGGCCGGAACTGGCTGGTGGACGCCGCCCTCGGCGGCCCGTACCTGTATCAGGCGTTGGTGCCGAGCAGCCTCGCCGCCGACGTGGCCTGCCGGTACGGGCTGCACGGCCCGGTGCAGGTGGTCTCCACCGGCTGCACGTCCGGCATCGACGCGATCGGCTACGCCCATCAGCTCATCGTTGACGGCGAGGCCGACGTGGTGCTCACCGGTGCCGCCGACTCGCCGATCTCCCCGGTTACCGTCGCCTCGTTCGACGCTATCCAGGCCACCAGCCCCGACAACGACGACCCGGCGCACGCCTCCCGCCCGTTCGACGCCGACCGGCACGGCTTCGTCCTCGCCGAGGGCGCCGCGGTGCTGGTGTTGGAGGAGGAGGAGCGGGCCCGGCGGCGGGGCGCGCACATCTACTGCGAGGTCGCCGGGTACGCCAGCCGCAGTAACGGCTACCACATGACCGGGCTCCGTCCGGATGGGCTGGAGATGGGGCTCGCCATCACCGACGCGCTGGGCCAGGGGCGGATCCGGGCCGACCAGGTCTCCTACATCAGCGCCCATGGCTCCGGAACCCGGCAGAACGACCGGCATGAGACCGCCGCGTTCAAGCGGGCGCTCGGCGAGGTCGCGTACCGGGTGCCGATCAGTTCGATCAAGTCGATGGTGGGGCACTCGCTCGGTGCGATCGGTTCGATCGAGATGGCCGCCTGCGCGCTGGCCATCGAGTTCGGGGTGGTACCGCCGACGGCTAACTGGGCGACCCGCGACCCGGAGTGCGACCTGGACTACGTGCCGAACGAGGCGCGGGAACTGCCGGTGGACGTGGCGTTGTCGGTCGGCAGTGGATTCGGCGGCTTCCAGTCGGCGATGGTGTTTCGGCGGTTGTCGGCGGTGACGTCGTGACCGCGCGGGCGGTGGTGACCGGGATCGGGGTGATCGCGCCGAGCGGTGTCGGCGCCGACGCGCACTGGCAGACGGTCCTCACCGGAACCCGCCGTACCGGGCCGATCACCCTGTTCGACCCCTCCAGCTACCCGACCCGCTTCGGCGGTGAGGTGTCCGGATTCGACGCCGCTGCCTACGCCGACAACCGCCGGCTGGTGCAGACCGACCGGTGGACGCACCTCGGGTTCGCCGCCACCCGGCTGGCCCTGGCCGACGCGGGGCTGCCGCTGCGGGCCCCGGACCCGTACGGCTACGCGGTCGCCCTGGCCAGTTCGTCCGGGGGGAACCTGTTCGGGCAGCGGGAGCTGCAACGGTTGTGGGGCGGGTCCACCCGGACGGTCGGGGCGTACCAGTCGATCGCCTGGTTCTACGCCGCGAGCGTCGGTCAGCTCTCGATCCACCACCAGTTCAAGGGGCCGTGCGGGGTGTTGGTGTCCGAGACCGCCGGTGGGCTGGACAGCCTGGCGCACGCCGCCCGGGCGGTCCGTCGGGGGACCCCGGTGGTGATCGCGGGGGCGACCGAGTGCCCGTTGAGCCCGTACGCGCTCGCCTGTCAGCTTGCCTCCGGGATGCTCAGCGAGGGGGCGGACCCGGAGCGGGCGTACCGACCCTTCGACGCGGGGGCGAGTGGCTATCTGCCGGCCGAGGGGGGTGCGGTCTTCGTGGTGGAGGAGTTGAGCCATGCCCTGGCCCGCGGGGCCCGGGTCTACGGTGAGGTGATGGGGTGGGGCGCCACCCACGACGGCGCGCACACCACCGCGGACACAGCGGGCGATCCGGTGCAGTACGCCCGGGCGATGCGGCTGGCGCTGGACCGGGCCGGAGTCGGCGCGGATGCGGTCGACGTGGTGGTACCCGACGCGTTGGGGGTGCCGCGTTACGACCGCAGCGAGGCGATTGCCTTGCGCGCTGTCTTCGGCGACCGGCCACCCCCGGTCACCACGCAGAAGTCGCTGACCGGGCGGGCCCACCAGGGGGGAGCCGCCTTGGACGTGGCGACCGCGTTGCTCGCCTTCGCCCATGACACGCTGCCCGCGTCCGCGGGACCGGAGGAGGTCGCGCCGGGGTGCGAGCTGGATTTCCTGCGGGAGCAGCGACAGCCGGTGAACCGGTTGTCGCTGGTCTGCGCCCGCGGTTTCGACGGGTTCAACAGTGCGCTGGTCCTGCTGGGGGCGGCGCCGAGCGACGGCGGTGAGTAGTGACCGAACTGGACGAACGAACGGCGGCGGCCCGGCCTGGTGCCGGTACGGCCGGGGGGCGGGTGGTGTTCCTGGTACGGGTGCCGGCCGAGCGGACGGAGGCGTTCCTGGCCGCGTACGAGGCGGTGCGGCATCTCGTCGCGGACGGGGTGCCGGGACATCGGGTCGATCAGGTGTGCCGGTCGGCGGTGGACCCGGAGCAGTGGCTGATCACCAGCGAGTGGGCGAGTCTGGCGGATTTTGAGGCGTGGGAACGGAGCCCGGAGCACCGCGACCTGGTCCGCCCGATGCGGGAGTGCTTCACTGATGCCCGCTCCCTGCGTTTCCACATTCTTGCCCAGACTCCGACCCTGCCCTGACGGCATCCGGGCATCCCGCACCCTGGCTGGTGCGAGGTGCCCGGCCGGCAGCGGCGATGTGTCACCCTCGCGCTGGCGGCGCGGGTAGCCGGCCGGCGCGCGGCCCGACGCGATGGCTGTCGCCCCGACGGGCAGGGCGGGTGCCAGCGTCATGGCCGGGTAGCGGCGTGTGCCCTTGACCCGCGCGGTCCAGCGTCACCTGGTTCACGGCTCGGGTCATCGGTCCCGGCCGAGTTGGGTTGACTCTTCGCGTTCACAGAATGGCAAGGAGTGACTACCCCGTTGCCAGTGGTCCTCGATGGACACCCATAATGGAGTCCATGGTCGCTTGGGAATACGCACTGCTGGTCCGCCGCTACCAAGGGCAGGGCCGCAGCTTTCACGTCAGTTTCGTCTGGTACGGCCCAGACGGATCCCGCCGAGATGTCACCAGCTACGGCGACACCGCGATCGCCCACCTCAACCGGGTTGGGCGCGAGGGATGGGAGCTCGTCGCCGCGGCCGAGGACGTGAACAACGTCCAGGGCAGCACTGAGGTGCACCGCTATCACCTCAAGCGGCCGTTGGCCTGAGGCCGGGCACGGGCGGCGCACCTCCCGATGGCGGTACGGTGCCCATGCCCGGTTTGCTGATCTTTATTAGCTAGGATCCCGGACGTGAGAAATCGGCTAATGGCCGCTGCCTCAAGCGTCCTGCTACTCCCCGTCGTGGTGCCCGCGTCGGCCGCCGCCGCACCCACGCCGACGGTGGTGCCGTGCCCACAGGCCAGCCTGTCGGCATCGACGCCGTCCCGGCCCTCCCCGCCACCGGCGGTCGCTGACGACCAGGCGGTCGGCGGGGCGGCACTGGCCACCGCTGGGCTGGTGGTCCCGGATGGTGCGGCCCAGCCGCCCGAGGTGACCGCGAGCTCGTGGCTGGTCGCGGACCTGGACACCGGTGAGGTGCTGGGTGCGTGCGGCCCGCACGAGTACGCCACCCCGGCCAGTGTGCAGAAGTTGCTGCTGACCGCCGCCCTGCTGCCGGACCTTGACCCGCAGCAGGTGGTCACGGTGACGAAGGAGGATCTGGACATCGAGCCCGGCTCGTCGGCGGTCGGCCTGCTCGCCGGCGGGCAGTATCCGGTCGAGACGCTCTGGCTCGGCCTGCTGCTGCAATCCGGCAACGACGCGGCGAATGTCCTCGCCCGCCTCGGCGGCGGTGCCGAGGGCCGGGCCGGGGGCGTCCGCGCGATGAACGAGTTCGCTGCGGAGTTGGGTGCCCGGCAGACGCACGCGGTTACCCCGTCCGGGTTGGATGGGCCGGGCCAGTTCACGAGTGCGTACGATCTCGCGCTGATCGCCCGGGCCTGCTTCGCTGAGCCGGCCTTCCAGCGGTACGCGCTGACCGAAACCCACCAGATCCCAGATCAGGCGGCGCTCGGTAGGAAGGGCTTCCAGATCCAGAACGGGAACTCCCTCATCGACCAATACCCAGGGGCGCTGGGTGGCAAGACCGGCTTCACCACGTTGGCCCGGCACACGTACGTCGGGGCAGCCGAGCGTGCGGGCCGGCGCCTGGTGGTGACGTTGCTGGGCGCCGAGGCGCGGCCGTTGCGTGGCTGGGAGCAGGGTGCCGCCCTGCTCGACTGGGGCTTCGCGCTGCCGCGGGAGCCGTCGGTCGGCCGTCTCGTCGAGCCGGGCGAGCTGACGGCCGTGCCGGCCGCCGTCCCCGCGGCCGCCGATGCCCGGCCCGCCGCCGACGATTCGCTCCCGGCGGGGCTGACCGGCCCCGGGCCGCTGCTGGTCGGGGCCGTGGTCGGGGTTGGTGGGCTGGTGGCGCTGATCGTGCGCCTGGCCCGTCGCCCCCGTCGTGAGCCGGGGCGGCGTCGTCGTGGTCGGGGCCGCCGTCGGGCCTGATCGGGACCGACGGCCCGGTCGGGGGCGTCGCCGCCCCGTCCCGCCGGAGGTGCTCGTATCCTTTCGGGCGACACGTCGTCGGGGGCGTCCCCGCCCGCCGACGATCCGATTGCGGACGAAAGGACACGGCGTGAGTAGTGAGACGTTGGAGTTCCAGGCTGAGGCACGCCAGCTGCTTCAGCTGATGGTTCACTCGATCTACTCGAACAAGGATGTCTTCCTACGCGAGTTGATCTCGAACGCCTCCGACGCGTTGGACAAGCTGCGCCTGGCGTCGCTGCGGGACAAAGACCTCGACGTCGACACCGCCGATCTGCACATCGCGATCGAGGTCGACCCGGACGCGCGGACGCTGACCGTGCGGGACAACGGGATCGGGATGTCCCGGGATGAGGTCGTCCAGGTGATCGGCACGATCGCCAAGTCCGGCACCGCCGAGCTGCTCCGCAAGCTGCGTGAGTCAGCTGACGCGGAGGCGTCGCAGGAGCTGATCGGCCAGTTCGGCGTCGGCTTCTACGCGGCGTTCATGGTCGCCGACCGCGTTGTCCTGGTGACCCGCGAGGCGGGGGCCACCGACGGTACCCGCTGGGAGTCGAGCGGGGAGGGCACGTACACGATCGCCTCAGCCGCGGACGTTCCGCAGGGAACGGCGGTCACGCTGCACCTCAAGCCGGTCGACTCCGAGGACAACCTGCACGACTACGCCGCCGAGTGGACAATTCGGCAGATCGTCAAGCGGTACTCCGACTTCATCGCCCACCCGATCCGGATGGCGGTTGAGCAGCCCGGCACCGACGGGGGCGAGCCGACCACCGAGGTACAGACGCTCAACTCGATGAAGGCGCTCTGGGCGCGGTCCCGCGACGAGGTGGAACCGGCCGAGTACCACGAGTTCTACAAGCACGTCAGCCACGACTGGGCCGACCCGCTCGAGGTCGTGCACATGCGCGGGGAGGGCACCTTCGAGTACGAGGCGCTGCTCTTCCTGCCCACGCACGCGCCGCTGGATCTCTTCTCCCCGCAAGGGCGACGTGGGGTGCAGCTCTACGTCAAGCGCGTCTTCATCATGGATGACTGCGAGGCGCTGATACCGGGCTATCTGCGCTTCGTCAAGGGTGTGGTGGACGCGCACGACCTGTCGCTCAACATCTCCCGCGAGCTACTCCAGCAGGACCGGCAGATTCAGGTGGTCCGCCGCCGCCTGGTCAAGAAGATCCTCGCCACCGTCAAGGACCTCAAGGCCAACCAGCCGGAGAAGTACCGCACCTTCTGGACCGAGTTCGGCGCGGTGGTCAAGGAGGGGCTGATCGACGACACGGAGAACCGGGATTCGCTCCTGGAACTCCTCTCCATCGCCTCCACCCACGATTCGGCCGAGCCGACCGACCTCGCCGGCTATGTCACGCGGATGAAGGACGGCCAGACCGACATCTACTACGCCACCGGCGAGAACCGCACCACCATCGAGAACTCGCCGCACATGGAGGCGTTCCGGGCCAAGGGCTTCGAGGTGCTGCTGCTTACCGACCCGGTCGACGAGGTGTGGGTCGAGCGGGTCGGTGAGTACGAGGGCAAGACGCTGCGTTCGGTCGCCAAGGGCCAGGTTGACCTGGACACCGAGGAGGAGCGCTCGGCGGCCGAGGCCGAACGGGAGCGCCAGCGCACCGAGTACGCCGACCTGCTCTCCTGGCTGGGCAGTACCCTCGCCGACCAGGTCCGGGAGGTCCGCCTCTCCGCTCGGCTGACCACCTCACCGGCCTGCGTGGTCGGTGACGCGCAGGACATCACGCCGACGCTGGAGAAGATGTACCGCGCCATGGGGCACGAGGTGCCGCAGGTCAAGCGGATCCTCGAGCTGAACCCGACGCACCCGCTGGTCAGTGGGTTGCGCAAGGCCCGGGAGCAGGGTGCCACCGAGGAGTCGCTGCAGGAGACCGCCGAGCTGCTGTACGGGATGGCGTTGCTCGCCGAGGGGGGCGAACTGGCCGACCCGTCCCGCTTCACTCGGATCCTCGCCGAGCGTCTCGCTCGTACCCTCTGATCCGCGCGGAGGGCGTCGGTGCTCCCGACGCCCTCCGTGGTAGCGGTGGCGGCGCGCGGTGCCGGTGCTCAGGCGGCGATGTCGCCGCGGCGTTGCTGCTCCGGCGCGGTGGGCAGGGGCGGGCGGGGGTGGGGCGCGTTCCACTCGTCCGCCCGCCCTTCCGACGGTTCGGCGGGTCGTTGCCCGGGCGAGGTCTGGGCCATGCGGAGCGCGCGTTGGGCGGACTGCCAGGCGGTGCAGGGCCAGCTCTGGCCGGCGCAGAGCAGGTTCACACAGTCGGTGCCCGTAGCGTCCGGCTGGTGCGCGTCCGCCACGCCGAGGGCCAGCCCCCACAGCAGCGGGTCGCTCACGCCGTCCGGACGGCCGGCGCCGGGTGTGGGCCGGTCGTGGGTAGTATCGGACATCTCGGGTCCCCCTTCTGAGCTGCTGCGATACTACCTCCACTCCGCGCCGCTCCTGCGGAACGGGCAGGCTGGGGCGGGGGTAGTGGGACCGGGCGCGACCCCAACGACGATGATGGTCGGGTGCGAATTCTGTCTATCCAGTCGTCGGTTGCCTACGGTCACGTCGGTAACTCAGCCGCCGTATTTCCACTGCAACGCCTCGGGCACGAGGTGTGGCCGGTACTGACGGTCCACTTCTCCAACCACACCGGCTACGGGTCGTGGCGTGGGCCGCTGCTGGCACCCGCGGATGTCGCCGAGGTCATCGCGGGCATCGGCGACCGTGGAGTGCTCGCCCAGGCCGATGCGGTGCTCTCCGGATACCAGGGCGATCCGGCGATGGGCGAAGTGATCATCGACGCGGTCCGTCGGGTGAAAGCCGTGAATCCCGCCGCCGTCTACTGCTGCGATCCGGTGATGGGGGACGTGGGGCGGGGGATGTTCGCTCGTCCCGGCATTCCGGAGTATCTGCGTGACGCGGTCGTGCCGAACGCGGACATCATCACCCCCAACCAGTTCGAGCTGGAATATCTCGCCGGCGGTCGGACCGAGACGCTGGCGGAACTCCTCGCGGCGGTGGACAAGGTGCGGGCGACCGGTCCACGGCACGTGCTGGTCACCAGCGTGCTCCACCGGGACCTGCCGGAGCAGCAGCTGGAACTGGTGGCCGTCTCGGAGGAGGGCGCCTGGGCGGTGACCACACCGATGCTGCCGATCACGCCGAATGGTGGCGGTGACGTCACGGCCGCGCTCTACCTCGCGCACCTGTGGACCACCGATTCGCCCGCGACCGCGCTGGAGCGCACCAGCGCCAGCGTCTTCCGAATCTTCGACGCCACGTTGGCGGCGGGTACCCGGGAGCTTCAGCTGGTCGCGGCCCAGGAGTCGATCGCCAGCCCGCCGCCGGGCTTCACCGCCCGCCGACTGCGCTGACCCCCTCGGGCTGCACACCGAAGCGTCGCCGCAAGGCTGGGACTCGCTGCTCGTGCCGGTCCTGCCCGCCGGACGGCGGCCCGACATCGCTGCTGTGGCCGAACCGGTACGGGGCGCGCGGGACCGATTCGAGGGCGGACCGGGCGTGGCTGCCCGAGCCAGCCCGACGGCTGATCACACCGGTCCCGCCCGCCGTCACGGTCGGCCCCGAGTGGCCGACCTGCACGAGCGGGTGGCAGCGGCGGCCCCGCTCGGGTCGCGCGGGCAGACAATCGGGATAGTGCGTCGCGTCAATCCGTCCCCCGGCTGCTGACGTATCGCTGGCAGTGTCGGTCCACGGTGAGACTAACGTCGGCAGTAGACATCGCCGGAGTTGGCGGAGTGCGGCAGGGCGTCGAGGAGCGCACCCAGCGCGGGGGCGGTCAGCCAGGCCGGCGCGGCCAGCGCCATAGCGTCACCGAGGGCCAGATTGAAGCGGGTGAAGCCGAGCACGACGGCGCGGTCGAGCGCCTGCCGGGCCACCGCCCGCTCGACCGTGGTGAACTCGAACGACAACGCCGGCAGCGGGTGGCTCAATCCGGCGAGGACGGCATCCTCGAAGCCCTCCACGTCGACTTTGACGAAGGCGGGGAGGCCGTGCTCGGCGACGAGGACGTCGAGGGTGGTGGCCGGGACGGCCAGCCGTGCGTCCCAGATCTGCCCCTGCCAGTTCTCGGCGCCGTCGGCGGCTTGGACGAAGTGCGGTGAGACGGTAGAGACGGTGGGGTTGGCCGAGTTGATGTGGAGCTCCAGAAGGCCGACCGCCGCGCCGCACGCCGCTTCCACCACGGTGACCTGATCGTCGTCGCCGTACAGGGCCCGGAGGCTCCAGGCACAGAGTGGTTGCGGCTCGACGGCGATCACTCGGGCACCCAGCCGGCGGAAGCTGGCGGTGCGGTCACCGACGTGGGCCCCGATGTCGAAGACGAGGTCGTCGGGGCGGACGAACTGGGTGTGGAAGCGGTCCATGGCGGCGGCTCGACCGGGATCACCGTACGAGAGGTCGAGCGAGGGGCGCAGGGACCTGGCGGTGGGGTCGGCCTGGAGAACATCGACCACCTCGGGGTTGACGGGCACGACCGGACCTTAAACGTCGGGCCGGCACCGGGCTACCGCGACGGCACCATCCGGGCTACTAGGCTCAGCCCATGGCGAGGTACTACGACGTGCACCCGGACAACCCGCAGCCCCGTACCCTGCGGCAGGTCGTCGAGCTGGTTCGGAACGGTGGCCTGATCGCCTACCCCACGGACTCCTGCTTCGCGTTCGGCTGTCAGCTGGGTGATCGGCACGGGCTGGACCGGATTCGGGACATTCGTCGGCTCGACGAGCGGCACCACTTCACGTTGGTCTGTCGGGATTTCGCGCAGCTGGGTCAGTTCGTGCAGATCAGCAACGCGGTGTTCCGGTTGGTCAAGTCCTGTATCCCCGGTAGCTACACCTTTATTCTGCCGGCTACCCGCGAGGTGCCGCGCCGGATGCTGCATCCGCGGAAGCGCACCGTCGGGGTGCGGGTGCCCGACCACGCTGTCGCCCAGGCGTTGCTGGCCGAGCTCGATGAGCCGTTGGTCTCCAGCACCCTGATCCTGCCCGGGGAGGAGGAGCCGTTGACTCAGGGGTGGGAGATCAAGGAACGGCTGGACCACGTGCTCGACGGCGTGGTGGACGCCGGGGACTGCGGCAAGGAGCCGACCACCGTGGTTGACCTGTCGGGCGATGATCCCGAGGTGCTACGTCATGGCGCGGGCGACCCGTCCCGCTTCGAGTAGCTGGGTTGCCGCCACGCATCCCGAGGTGGGGGAGCTGTCGTTCCTGCTCATGGGAGAGCACGTGGACGTGGCAGTAAGATCTGCGGTCGATATTGCTCCTCCTGCTGTGGTGCCACGGGTGGGGTCGGTAGGACCGGGCCGTGCCCAGGGGCGTGGGCCAGGAGCAGCCTGTTGCCACATCGCCCTAGCATCGCACCCGTGACTCGGAGGGGGAGCGCACCGTGGACCTGGCCCTGATCGGATCGCTCGTCGTCCTGGCCCTGATCGACAGCACCAGCTTCGGAACGCTGCTCATTCCGATCTGGATGATGCTGGCGCCGGGCCGGCTGCGCCCGAGCCGGCTGCTGGTCTTCCTCGCCACGGTCGCCGCCTGCTATCTCGTGCTCGGCGTGGTGTTGCTCGTCGGTGCGGCGGCCCTGCTCGACGAGGTGCGTCCGGTGCTGGAAACTACGCCGTTCCGGGTGGTGCAACTCGTGGTGGGGATCGGCCTGCTCGGTCTCGGCCTGGTCATCGGCCGGAAGCGCGCGTCGGGTGCCCCCCAGCCGGGCCGCCTGCTGCGCTGGCGCGAGCGGGCGATGACCGGGCGCGAATCCGCCTCGGCGTTGGTCGGGCTGGCCCTGGCTGCCGTGACGTTGGAGGCCACCACGATGCTTCCCTACCTCGCGGCTATCGGGCTGCTCGGCGCGTCCGCGCTGACGCTACCCGCGAGCGTTGCCGTGCTCGCCGGCTACTGCGTCGTCATGGTGCTGCCCGCACTGGTGTTGCTGGCGGCACGCCTGGTCGCGGCCGGGCTGGTGCAGCCGGTGCTTGCGGCGGTCAACCGGTGGATGGTCCGCAACGCGGCCGAGACCACCGGCTGGATCGTGGGCATCATCGGTTTTCTCCTCGCGCGCGACGCCGTCAACCACCTGGAGCTCTTCGCGGCGCTGTCGCGGCTGACCTGAGCGTCAGTCGGCCATGCGCCGACTCGCCCGTCGCCATCCGGCGAAGACGCCAACCAGGATGGTCCCCAGGGCGGCCACGCTGCCGATCACGACCGCCACCAGGGCCCCGGGTCCGGCACCAGTTCCGCCCTCGTCGCCGACAGCGGCGACCAGCTTGTCCTTGTTCTCGTCCCTCTTCGCCTGATCCGGGGTGACCAACTGGCCGACCGTCTCGTCGCGGGCGAGAGCGAAACCCCAGTTCAGCAACGCCGTCGCCTCACCCAGGCTGCCCAGCGGCGCGTTCTCCGCACCGAGCAGGGTCACCGCGAGCGAACGGCCGTCGCGTTCGGCCACGCCGACGTAGGTCTGCCGGGCCAGGTCGGTGAAGCCCGTCTTACCGCCGACCATCCCCGGATAGCTGCCCAGCAGGGTGTTGTCGCCGGTGAGGGTGAGTGCGGAGCGGCCCGGCGCGGACGGCAGGTTCGCCGTACGGGTGGCGATGTACCGGCGGAAGTCCTCGCGTTCGAAGGCGGCCCGCGCGATCAGTGCCAGGTCGTAGGCGCTGGTGTACTGGTCAGTGCCGTCTAGACCGGAGGGGGTCACCGCGTGGGTCTGGTTGGCCCGGAGCCGCGCTGCCTCCTCGTTCATCACCTTCACCCCACCTGGTCGGCCGGCGGCACCACCACCGAGCCGGGCCAGTACGTTGGCCGCATCGTTACCGGACTGCAGGAGTAGCCCCAGCCACAGTTCCTCAACCGTGTACCGGCCGCCCGCGACCACCCCCATCAGTGAGCTCGCCGGGTCGAGGTCGTGCAGGTCGTCGCGGGTAACCTCGACGACGGTCGTCGGGTCGAGCCGGGGCAGCAGGGCGGCGGCGAGCAGGAGCTTCTGCACACTCGCGGGGGTGCGGTGCTCGTGTGGGCCGCAGCCGCCCAGGACCTGGCCGCTGCCGAGGTCGGCGACGATCCAGGAGGTCGCGGTGACGGCCGGAGCTGTCGGGGTTCCGGCCGGCACGACCAGCCCGGTGGTGGCCAGCGCGGCACCGCCGACCGTTGCTTCGGTCGGGCCGACCGGAGGCGGCGAGGGTGTGCCGGCCGGCCGGGCCGATACCTCCACAGTGGGGCACGGCTGTGCTTCGGTGCTGGCTGTCCGGTTTCGGGCCGTGACCGGTGCGGCGGGCGATACGACGACGGCGGCTACCGCCACGACGACGGCTGGCACGGCAATTCGACGGATAGTCACATGAGGCACGGTAGTGGGGGCGCGGCTGGCCCCGCGGCGGTTGGGAGAAGCACGGCGTATCGACGTCGGGGAGAACGATGTGCGCGGGTGCGCTCGCCTGTTCGGCATTCATATCGAGCGGGCCGTTCCGCCACCCCGGGAGCGCCTATGCAACATTTTCACCAGAACCAGACCTGTTTCCTGTCCGATTTGTCGTCCGATTTGCGGTACCTCGCCCGCTCCACGTCTGATCGACTCATCCGGACGATCTGCGAAGAAGAGCCCCCGAATGGCCGATCTCGTTGCCGCCGTGGGCCAGGGCGCCAGATCCCAGGGCGGTTGCAAGTTCCGGGGTCGTGCGGCTGGTCGGGTAGTGACCGGTTGGGGTGTATAGCAGAGCAGGCACGAGCTTCGTGATCATTGTGGTGTCTAAGCCCGATGATCATGAGGTGGCTCGTGCCTGCCGTTGCATCTTCTCCCATCCCTGCGGTGCTGGTGAAACTGGGGCCGCTGGACACTGGCCGGATCGCTGACCTGCGCCCCTACTTCGACTTGGTGCCGGACCCGCGTTCGCGGCGGGGGCGGTGGTACTCGCTGACCGCGGTCCTGCTGGTGTGTGCCTGTGCGGCTGTCTCGGGCGCGAGGAGCATCGACGAGCTCGCCGAGTGGGGTCAG